>JAGATO010000201.1 GCA_017621195.1 Bacillota bacterium
TCCTGCGGAATATGAACTCTCCGAGCCCTCCGTCCGTCCGCCTTCTCCCGAAATGCTTCCCGCGTTGGTCACCGTAATATCACCGGTACAGGCGATTCCATAGGAAAGTACATTTGCTCCTTTAACCGCTCCTGCCTTCCCCGTCACCGATCCCGTTCCGGATACCTTGAGATTATTGCCGGCCCAGAGCCCACAGTTTCCAATGTAGTGATCCGTGGGATCATCCGTCGTTGCTGCTATCTTTCCGCTGAACGCCTGGACGGTTCCACCCGATACGTTGATCGACTCGCCGTAGATTCCAAAGCCGTCCTCATTTCCCGATCCGCCGGTACACGTCAGAGAACCGATTCCGTCGATATTCAGTACGCTGTACTCCGGCATTGTGAGGCCGTTGTTGTTCTTACCGCTGGTCAGCACATTGGTCCCTTCCAACGTCAGGTCCACCGTAACCTTATCATGTCCGGCCGATCCTACGGTAAAGGCTGCCGCAGATGTCGTCTCCGGAATGACAATCTTCAAATCCTTCATCGTGATGGCCACGCCGGTGGTGTTTTCCACCGTCACATAGGCCTGGTTGTCGCCGACACAGTTCGCATCCGCCGTTCCCGTCAGAATGTAACTTCCCCTGTGCGTTTTTTCCAAAATGGCATGGTCCGTTGTGTCGCCATAGATCCGATAGCCATCGGCAGTGATGGCGATCCGGCCAAGACCTACATCCAGCGTGACTGTCGAATCCTCCGCCGCCCACGATACCATGGGAAGACAGGTCAGAATCATGACAATGCATAGCATAAAGCTGATCGGTTTTTTCATCGTTTCCCTCCTTCTGATCTTTTCTCTATTCTGTCATTATAACATTGGTTTACAAAATGAATCCAATATCAACGCGATTGTTCAGCCAATACCTTCCAGAGGAAGGTGACGATCTGCGCACGGGTACAATCACCGGCCGAGTTGAAAGTGGTATCGGAAGTGCCGCTGGTCACGCCATTACCGACAGCCCACCGCACTGCATCCTCGTAGTAAGCTCCGGCCTTCACATCGTCGAAGGGGTTCTCATCGCTGGCAGCAGTAGAATTCTGGCTGCGCCACAGGAAGGTGACGATCTGCCCGCGGGAACAGATGGCATCGGGGCCAAAGGTGGTGTCGCCGGTTCCCTGGGTAATGCCGTGTTCCACCGCCCACTGCACCGCCTTGGCATAGTAACTGTCCGCAGGCACATCCGTGAAGCTGCATTCGGTTTCAGGCTCAGGAGAACCGACAGCGTGCCACAGGAAGGTGATGGCCTGAGCTCGGGTGCAGGCATCGTTGGGACTGAAGGTTGTTCCGTCGCTGGTGCCGGAGGTGATGCCATGTTCCACAGCCCAGCGCACTGCATCATAGTAATAGGAAGCTTCGGATACGTCTGTAAAGGTAATCTCCACTTTCTCCTGATCCGTCACTTCCACTTTGGGAACGTCGGTCGATGCAGAGCCTCCGCCGGAAGATTTCACGTAAGGGATGATCTCCACATAAGCATCGCAAGGATCGTCGTTCCATACGAAATGACCTACGGTATATCTTCCCGCCTCGTCGGTACGCCACTTGTAGGAGGCATAGCCGCTCAGATCCGGTTCTGCGGACAGGGCTCCGATGGATTGAGATTCGCTATCCGCCTGCGCCTTCACTCTGCCGCCGGTGATCGTAATATCAGCGCTGGCGGTGATCTCATCGGAGCTGTAGTTGCTCAAAACGCCGTTGCCGATGCCGGCAGCCTGACTGCCGCCCTCTGCGGAGACACTACCACCGGTAATCGTAACATTCACATCGCCGATGATGGTATCGGATCGGCTGATGTTCCTATGACCGCTGCCGATGCCCGCGCCCTGGCTGCCGCCCTCTGCGGAGACACTGCCGCCGCTGATGATGATGGTGATGTGGCTGTCGCCGTGATCACCGCCGCCGATACCCGCGCCGCCACTCTGTGTGCTTTCGGCGATCACGGTACCTCCGCTGATGGTGATCTCTTTGGCATTACGGCCTTCCAGACCGCTGCCGATGGCCGCAGCGCCTTCGCTTTGCGCAGTGACGGTACCACCGCAAATGACGATGGAACCGGTACCTTCCCCGAGACTGCCGCCGATGCCGGCGCCGTATTGGCCGACCACCCGCAGGTTGCCCGTGCTCTGATCGGTGATCTTCAGTGCGGCGTCCGTCGTAACGTTCAGGGCAGCGCAATCGCTGAATTCTTCTTCCATTGTGTTTTCCAATCTGTTTTCGCCCTCCAGGGTTATGTTGACGGAAGCGTTCCCTCGAATCGTAACGGGAGAAGCGTCCTCGTCAGCCCCGGTCGTCAAATCCAGTTCAAAAAATGTGATCTCGTGAGTTCCGCTCTCCACGATGACCCGATACCGATCCGAGATTCCGCTCAGGCGATAGGGGCCGGCGTATTCCGTCTCCGCGCTGTTGTCACCCCAGCGGTAACCGGTTTTCGTGATGTATAGATTCTCTGTAGCCGCGGACATGCGGAAGCAACCCTGCGCTTCTCCAGCGGTGTCTTCCTCCAGCGCGCCGATGGCATCGCGGATGGCTGCAGCCATACCGTCGATCTCAGACTGTTCATCGTCCTGCAGTTCCCGGTTCACGGCGGCAACAGCGTCCCGTACCTTCTGAACGCTGGCAGGGGTGTATAGCGAAAGATCCGGCGGAATCGCGGCAATGGCCTCATCTACCGCCGTGTAATCGCCGGCCGTCACGGTGTTGAGGGGCGAAACCCCCTCTGCAAACGCAACCGTTGGCAGAAGTGCAGTCACAAGACAAATCGAAAGCAGCAGGCTTCCCATCTTTTTCTTCATAACACTCTCAATCCTCCTTTTTCTTCATGCTTCATGTACTATCTTTGTATACGGTTTGTCGATCCGCTTTTCTACGTCGTTTTGGGTATACTTCTTCTTTTTTATAAAAAGACATGAATTCGCAAAACCTTCCACCCAAAACGGCCAGTTTTCAAAATCATTTACGCTGTCTCCTCCTCGGGAACATCCATCGCACGGTACGGCGATTTCGCATCGAAAACCTTACGACGGATAAAGCACAGGTCAATTGATTTTTTCATATAAATATATTATACTCTATTTAGAACAGATGGTTTAAATAAAAATGAGGTGATTTTGTGGCAAATTACACAGAAAAACAGTGGAATGCAAAAAAAATCGAGCTAATGGAGAAATGCTACAGCGGTTTTGCCGATTTGGGATTGCACGGTACCGGCATCCGGGGACTGGCGAAGCATTGCGGATACAACACATCTATGATTTATACGTATTTCGAGGATTTAGATGATTTGATCATCCAATCCACCGAATACTGTATGAGCAAGGTAGAGCAGGACTTTATGGCGAAAGCGCCCACCAATATCGAGGAATTATGGAAGTTCATCGACGAGATACCGTATTGGACAGCAAAACAGCACGGAAAGAAGTACCGATTGATGTATCAAGTGTATACGCATCCGAAATACAGACAGTACGGTCAAAAATTTTTCGATGGCGTAGATCAGCGTTATACCGAATACGCAAAAAGTCTGGAACCCAACCTCGGAATTCCCTATCAGAAGCTGACCCCGCTGATTTTCATTTTGGTCCGCGCCTGTGTCCACTACGCCTTGTTCGAGGATGAGTTTTATCTAAAATCTCAGATCGACGTGTTGAAAGAGACCCTGGATCTCTTTATAACAAAGTATAACGCGAAAGAAAAAAAGAAACAGTAAAGGAGGAAGTGTTATGGGTAAAGTTGTGAAGCGCGTTTCACTCATTTTTCTGGCAATTGTCGTTTTAGCCGTCGCTGCGTTTTTCGGCCTGTACTTTACGCGAGTTCAGTCCATGGCCACCATGGAGCAGCTGACCGATTATGAGGACGGATACAACCTCTATCGCATGGATATTAAATACGACTACAGCCTTGATGACATCATCCATTACGGCATCACAGACGATCAGTCGATGATCGACGCCATTCTGAAGGAGTCGCTCCCCCTGATCCCCGTCTCGATCAAGGCTCCCGATTTCAGCTGCACGTCATTCACGCTGACCGATACGGACGGGGATGTTCACATGGGCCGGAATTACGATTTCAGAAAGAACACATCCGCCATGATGGTCTACTGCGCTCCGAAGGACGGCTACAAATCGATCGCCTTTGCCGCCCTGGACAACGTCGCAGCAAATGTACCGGATGAGAGTACGGCCAAAAAGATGGCGGCTCTGACTACGCCGTTCATCTGCCTCGACGGCATGAACGAAAAGGGCGTGTCCATCGCCGTGCTGACGCTGGACAGCGAACCGGTGCGCCAGAACACCGGAAAACCCGTCATCGCCACCACCCTCGCCATTCGTCTCGTTCTTGACAAGGCAGCGACTACGGAAGAAGCGGTAGAGCTTCTGCGCGGCTATGACATGTTCGCATCCAGCGGCAGGGACTATCATTTCTACATCACCGATGCCTCCGGAGACGGCAGAGTCGTGGAATACGACCTCAACGGCGAGAACCGAGAGCTCATCGCAACGCCCAGCGAGGCGGTCACCAACTTCTTCATTCGCCACAAGGATGAGGTTCTCCCCCATCAGAAGAACGATGTCTACGGCCACGGAAAAGAGCGCTATGACGCCGTAATGGAGATTCTGGATGAGGAAAAGGGAAATTATACCTGCGAAACCGTATGGGACGCCATGAAGGCAGCAGCGCAGGAACCCAGCCCCGATTCCATCACCAGCAACACCCAGTGGTCCGTATCGTATAACAACACGGATCTGACTGCTGAGATTGCCATTCGCCGCCACTGGGACGATGTGACGCTGTTCGAGATCAAATAAGCTGTTCGAGCCCCATCATTTGCGACCA
>JAGATO010000016.1 GCA_017621195.1 Bacillota bacterium
CATTCGCTACGCCTACAAGCTTGCCCGGGCTCAGAAGAAGACGCTGACCAGCATCAGCAAGGCCAACGCCCTGAATTATTCCATGGTGTTTTGGGATCAGATCTTCAAGGAAGTGGGTGAGGAATATCCCGACGTGGAGACTCACTCCTATCTGGTGGATGCGGCCAGCATGTTCATGGTCAAGGATCCCAAGCGGTTCCAGGTGGTAGTCACCTCCAATCTGTTCGGAGATATCCTTACAGACCTGGGTGCCGCCATCACGGGAGGCATGGGTCTGGCTGCCGGAGCCAACCTGAATCCGGAGAAGAAATTCCCGTCCATGTTCGAGCCCATCCACGGCTCTGCACCGGATATCGCTGGAAAGAATATTTCCAATCCGCTGGCTACGATTTGGACCGTAGGTCAGATGCTGACTCATCTGGGCTATCCCGAATGGGAGGATAAGATCGTGGCCGCCATTGAAGACGTGCTGGTGGCCGGAGACGGACTGACACCTGATCTGGGCGGTAAGGCTCACACCAGCGATGCTGCAGATGCGGTCATTCGCCGCCTTCACGCGTAAGCCGCTGAGATTTTATGGAGATAATAGAGGTGAGAAGTATTATGTTAGATCGTTTATTTTACAATGGTGTCATCCGGACGATGGATGAGGAGCAGCCTGTGGCTCAGGCCGTAGGCGTCAAAGACGGAAGAATCTGCTTTGTGGGAAGCGATGAAGAAGCGAAGGCGCTGGAAGCGGAGGAATGGATCGATCTGGGTGGAAAGCTGATGCTGCCCGGCTTCAACGAAGGCCACATGCATCTGGCCACCTATTCCTTCACCAACAGCAACATCGCCAAGCACAAGTTCACCTCCGTAAAGGAATGTCTCGATTCCGTACGGAAGCGACTGGAAGAGAAGCCGGACAGCCAGTGGATCTTCGGCCGCGGCTTCAATGAGGACCTGTTCACCGACGAGCGGCGCTATCCCACCAAGGAAGAGCTGGACGATATCCGGGATGATATTCCCATCATGCTGGTCCGCTCCTGTGGCCACGTAGCTGCCTGCAATACGCTGGCAGTGCAGAAGATCGCCGCCTTCCCGGAAGCTGCCGACATGGGCCGGCTCATCAATCTGGAAACTGGCGTGGTGACGGAAGCCGCCACCAAGGTGTTCTACAAGATCATCAACGAGCCCACCGTGGAAGAAGTGGAGGAGATGCTGCACTTCGGACTGGAACAGCTGGTGAAGGAAGGAATCACCATGTGTCAGAGCGACGACCTGCGGGCGGTGCCCGGCGCTGAATGGAGAAAGGTGCTGGCCGCATTCAAGAATCTGGAGAAGAAGGGGAACATGCCTGCCCGCGTCTATGAGCAGTCTCAGTTCATCCGCTTCGAGGAGTTCGAGAAGTACCTGGAAGCCGGGTATCGGAATAATCAGGGCGGAGAGTTCTTCCGCGTCGGTCCGCTGAAGCTGATCGAAGACGGCTCGCTGGGTGCGAGAACAGCGGCGCTGACCGTTCCCTATCCCGGAACGGATCAGAAGGGTATCTTGCTGTTTACCCAGGAAGAGTTGGATCAGTTCGTGGTAACGGCACAGAAATACAAAATGCCCGTGGCAGTTCACTGCATCGGTGATGCTTCCATGGATCTGACGCTGAACGCCATCGAAAAGGCGAAGAAGGAATATCCGGCGGAGGACATCCGTCACGGTATCGTTCACGCCCAGCTGACGCGGCCCGACATTCTGGACCGGATGGCAGCGCTGGACGTGATCGCCTACATCCAACCCGTATTCGTGGGTTCTGACATGGACATCGTAGCGGAACGGGTCAGTCCCGAATGGATGGAACACACCTACGCTTGGAAGACCATGGACAACATGGGAATCCTGACCGTGGGCGGTTCCGACGCTCCTGTGGAGAGCTTCAGCGTTCTGGGAAACATCTATTTCGCTGTGACGCGTCAGAAGAAGAACGGAACGCCG
>JAGATO010000202.1 GCA_017621195.1 Bacillota bacterium
ACCTGCACCGGTTGCTCCCGCTGCCCCGGCGGCTGCTCCTGCTCCCGCTGCGGCTGCTGCACCGGCAGCGCCTGCCGCCAGCCTGGGCGACGGCGAACCGGTAAACTCCCCTATGCCCGGAAACATCATGGACGTTCGCTGCCAGGCGGGTCAGAAGGTCAAGAGCGGCAACATCCTGTTCATCCTGGAAGCCATGAAGATGGAAAACGAGATCGTTGCCCCCAGAGACGGTGTCATCGGCGCCGTAGGCGTAACGAAGGGTTCCACCGTAGACACCGGAAGCGTCCTGTGCACGCTGAAATAGGAGGTGCTTCATGGAATTTTCTCTGTTCACGGTTCTGGGTAAAATTTTCGCGGAATCCGGCTTTGCCGGGCTCATCGGAAATCCCGGAAACTTAATCATGATCATCATTGCCTGCGTTCTTTTGTACATGGGCATCGGTAAGAAATACGAACCGCTGCTGCTGGTTCCCATCGCCTTCGGTATGCTGCTGGCCAATCTGCCCTTTACAGGGCTGCTGGAAGAGGGTGGCCTTTTGAGCTTCTTCTACAAGGGAATTGAGTACGGAATTTACCCGTCGCTGATCTTCCTGGGCATCGGCGCCATGACCGACTTCGGTCCGCTGATCGCCCGGCCCTCGTCGCTGCTGTTAGGCGCTGCGGCGCAGTTCGGTATTTTCTCCGCATTCCTGCTGGCTCTGGCCCTGGGCTTTGAGCCTGCCGTTGCCGCTGCCATCGGTATCATCGGCGGCGCCGACGGCCCTACCGCCATCCTGGGAGCCTCCAAGCTGGCCAAGGACTATCTGCCGGCCATCGCTATTGCCGCCTATTCCTATATGGCGCTGATTCCCATGATCCAGCCGCCCATCATGAGGCTGCTGACCACGGAAAAGGAACGCTCCGTCAAGATGGAACAGCTGCGTCCCGTATCCCGCCGCGAGAAGATCATCTTCCCCATCGCGGTTACGATCTTCGTCATCCTGCTGATTCCGGAAACCGCTCCGCTGATCGGGATGCTGATGCTGGGAAATCTGTTCAAGGAAAGCGGTGTGACCGACCGGCTGTCCGATACGGCTCAGAACGCGCTGTGCAACATCGTCACCATCCCTCTGGGACTGTCCGTCGGCTGCAAGGCGACGGCGGAGAAGTTCCTGACCTTCGATACCATTTCCATCATCGTTCTGGGACTGCTGGCGTTCTGCCTGTCCACCATCGGCGGTCTGCTGTTGGGTAAGCTGATGTACAAGCTGTCCGGCGGAAAGATCAATCCGCTGATCGGTTCGGCCGGAGTTTCCGCCGTTCCCATGGCAGCACGAGTTTCCCAGATGGAAGGCCAGAAGGCAAATCCGTCCAACTTCCTGCTGATGCACGCCATGGGTCCCAATGTGGCCGGCGTCATCGGTTCTGCCGTTGCCGCAGGATTTATGATCAAGGTATTCGGTATGTAACATGAATAATGGCGTCTCCCGCGGTATGAGAGACGATGATATGAAAACGTGATGTTCGAAACGGCGCAGCAGCCAAGTACTGCTGCGCTGTTTTTTTGCGGGAAAAAATGCCAACCTCCGAACAAATCACCTGTGCTTTCGTGTATAATGTAGCTAATGAGGACGGTCGGACAGAGCGATGGAGCACGACGGCCAGTCCGTGATGTGACGAGGAAACGACAATGAGAAAAAAACAGTATGTAATTGCAAAGGGACTTCCGGGACAGGAGATTTTGAAGAGCCGGGCCATGAGCGGCGAAGACGTGTACGGCTGGCACTTCATGACGCCATCGCAGCTGGCTTCGGAGATCCGCCAGAGCTACGGGATCTGTCTGGAACGGCCGGTACTGTCTCAGGCGGAGGCGGTATTTCTGCTGTATGAATTGCTGCAGAACAGCGAGAAGGTTCAGCCGTATTTTACGGCACGCAGCATCGCCGACGTACAGACGGCCATGACTTCCATCCAGAGGCTGCGGATGCAGCTGCCGGCGGAGGAGCCGGAGGGTGAGGGACTTCGCCGGCTGTTGAGAGCCGGCGAGGAAGGCGGTGTCATTCCGCAGAAGAACGAGGCCATGCTGGAGGAGCTGGCCCTACCGTATCTGAAGGCCTTGGAGGACCGGGGACTGGAAGATGCGGTGACGGTTCTGCGCCGCACCGTGTGCGAAGGAAAGAACCACGAGCTGCCTCTGTTGGACGGTACGGGCTGGATGGTAGAGGAACGGCCCCTGGCTCCGCTGGAGCGTCAGCTGGTTCTTCTCGCCTTTGGACTGGTGAATATCGAAAAGGAGGAGGAGCTCTTGTCCCGCGGCTGCGGGGCGGAGGGCTCCGTGCGCAAGTTTAACGCTTACGGCGCTTCCAATGAGGTGCGCCGCATCGTGGAAGAGATCCGGGCGGACGGAAAGCCGCTGGATCAGTATCTTGTGGCCTGTGCCGATCCGGCGAAATACGAACCGCTGTTTTGCGAATATGGAGGACTGAGCTTCACCGGTGACAGCGGCCGTCGGGTTTCCGGCGCCAGGGTCTGTCTGGTGGCGGAAAAGATCCTGCAGTGGCACCGCAATGCCTATACGAGGGAGTCTTTCCAGGCGCTGGCCGATGAGTTGGATTCCGCATGGCTGCGGCGGAAGATGATGGAGGACGGGATCGAAGAGAGGGAGACGTATCGCCTCTGGAATACGGTGCTGTCCATGGCAAAGCAGCTGTACTTTTCCCTGGATCCGGAGGAAAACCTGCGGCGGCTGGCTGCGCTGGAAACGATTTTAGACGGAGGCGAAGAAGCGAACGCAAAGGAAAAGAAGAAGGCGATGCCCTACGGACAGATCTTCGCCCGGAGCATGACGGTCCGAACCATTTTGGAGACCATGGTTTGGCGCAGAGATACCGACGGCTTTGAGCCGCGCAGTCACAGCGTGTTCCTGGAGCTTCTGGATGCGGCGCTGCGTTGGAATCCCAAAGCGGAGATCGAAGTGCTGCCCGCGGTGATCCAGCTATTTTCGGAGCAACGGATCGGCGGAGGCTCTCCGGAGGCCGGAAAGGTCTACCTTTGTCGCTGGGATAAGGCGCATCTGTATCGCCGTCCCATCGTCTATCTCTGCGGTCTTCAGAGCCTGACGGGAAGTCTGTCGGAAAACGCCTTCCTCCTGGACGGTGACATTCGGGCGATTCGCACCGTGACGCTTCAGTCGGATCTGCGGACCACCACGGAACAGATCCAGAAGCGCAGCGAGGATCTTCGGAGGATCGTTTCCTATTTGAAGGAGAGCGGGACCAGACTGACCCTGTCCTGGTCCGATTACAGCCTCAGCGAACTGAAAGCCCTGTCCGTCCCGGCGGTTCTGTGGGAGATCGAAGGAGACATGGAAAAGCGGGCCGGCTTTGTATTGGAAAAGATGGACGATGACGATTCCGACGGAAGCGATACTGCGGTTTCTTCGCGGGGATTGGGAACGCTGCCGCTGCTGACGGTGACGCCTTCCTCGGCGGAAAAGATGCTGAAGTGTCCCTATTCCTTTGTGCTGACCAAAATCCTCGGAATCCGAGAGCCGGAAGATGAGGATTCTCAGACCATCTGGCTCAATGCTGCTGAGAAAGGAACGTTCTGCCACAGCGTGTTCGAACAGTACGTCCGGTGGGAGCGAAGCGAAGAGACGAGAGAACGGTTCAAAACCATGGACGCTGAGACGATTCAACAGGAGAAAAAGGCCAGAATGGAAGAACTGGGAGAACGGTATCTGGCAGAGTGGAGGATTCGCAAGCCCTATCGCGGAAATGAAGAGAGAAGCAGGCGTGAGTTAAGCGCCATCCTCGACGGTTTTTTGAGACTTTGGGAGACCATCCCCGAAGGGTCGGTGGAAATGACCGAAACGAAGATCGAGGATCGGCCCATCGTCGACGGAAAGCTGCAGTGTCACGGTATTCCCGATCTGGTCATGGATCTGGATCAACAGGGGATCTCTGTTCTGGATTACAAGACCGGAAAGGATGTCAAGCATAAGGAAAACGACGCTGTCACCTGCGTCCAGACGCTGTTGTACTGCATGATGCTGAACCAGAAGGAATACGGGGATCGGAAGCTGAGCACCCGCTACCTGTACCCGCTGGCGGAAAAGAGCGTGGGATGCAGGTTCGACGATTCCGTGAAGACGACGGTGGTCGGTCTGTTTCAGAATGCTATTTCGGCCATGGAGACGGGGACGGACTGGCTGGCAACGGATCATGAGACGGGAGCAAAGGCGACGACTGCCGGAAATCCCGCCTGCAGCTGGTGTAAGCTGAGGGAATTCTGCACCCGTGACACGGACGTAAGCCAGCGGCTGTTTGAGAACGAAGAAGAGAAAGAGGAGGAGAACAGCGATGATGACAGATAGAGAAGCGAGAGAACGAATCGTCAGTCCGGAGTCGCTGGACCGAAATCTGTTTCTCAACGCGGGAGCCGGTTCCGGTAAGACGGAAAGCCTGGTGCGTCGCGTTCTGACATTGATCAAACACGGAACGGCCATGGATTCCATCGTAGCCATCACCTTTACGAAGGAAGCGGCGCGCATGTTCTACGACCGCATCGGACGCGAATTGATAAAGGCGGCGACGGAAGCCGCCGATCGCGGTGCGGGCGAAGAGGCAGAGCGCCTCAACGAGGCGCTGCGGTCCATCGATCAGGCCTTCTTCGGTACCATCGACAGCTTCTGTCGAAAACTCCTGATGGAGCATCCGCAGGAAGCCGGCATCAGCTCCCGGTTCGTTCCTCTGGAACGAGAGGCGGAGCAGCAGGCCTTCTGCATGGAACTGTTCACCGCCATGCAGAGGACGCAGACGCCGAAATCGCTGTGGGAGCAGTACGACGAGCTGCGCGGTTACGGCATCGGCACCGGCGACTTTCAGCAGATGATCATGACCGGATGGAGCGCATCATCCTTCACCATGGAACCCGGTCCCAAGCCGGACGATCTTGTCATCGATCCTGCGGAATACGCGGAATGCGAGAAAGAAGCGCAGTGGCTCATGAACTTTCTGGAGGAGTGCTTTCTGGGAGAGACGGCCAGCTGTACGCCCTTCTCCAAGGCCAATGAGGAGACTTTTCGGAAGATCAAACGGACGCTGCGGATCGAGGAAAAGGTTGCGGCCTATCGCGCTGTGGCCGCGTTGAATGAATTCGTAGAGGGACTTCCCAAGACGAAACAGAAGAAAGAATTGTCTGCTATGGCCTCCTCCAATCCGAGGTTGAAGGCCGGACTGGAAACGCTGGAACGGCTGGCACAGCGGGCGGAGGTGGTATTGACCGCCTTCGGAAAGGAGAAATATTACAAGAGCATCCTGTTCATCGAAGCCTTCTGTACATACGTGCAGGAGCAGATGGAAGACCGGGGACTGGCCACCTTTGACAGCTGTCTGCTGGCGGCGGTGAAGATGCTGCGGATGGATGCCAGACAGGGCGGTGCGCTGACTGCCTACATTCAGAACCGGTATCGCCGATTTCTGGTGGACGAATATCAGGATACCAGCGGCCTCCAG
>JAGATO010000203.1 GCA_017621195.1 Bacillota bacterium
GCCATGGGCGCTGCACTGATGGCGCAGAAATATCCTCAGCAGAGCGTGGAGGACGTTTTGAAGCGGCTGAATTCCGCGTCTTCCAAGAACGTGAGCGACACGAAGTACATGGAACCGCTGTTCCGGGATCAGAAGGAATACGACGAATTCAAGGCACGTCACGCTCAGCACAAACTGAAGCGCCGCGACATCCGACAGGCGCAGGGTCCGGTGTATCTGGGCATCGACGCCGGATCCACCACCACCAAGGCGGCGCTGATCGACGACGAGAAGTACCTTTTATATTCGTTTTATAAAAACAACGAAGGAAATCCGCTGGAAACCACTATGCAGATGCTGCGGGAACTGTACAGCCTGTTGCCGGAGGATGCTTATATCGCCAAGGCTACGGCTACCGGTTACGGCGAAGGTCTGGTGAAGGCTGCCTACGGCGTGGACCTGGGCGAGATCGAGACCATGGCCCACTACAAGGCGGCGGAGGAATTTCTGCCGGGCGTGGAGTTCATCCTGGACATCGGCGGGCAGGACATGAAGTGCATGAAGATCCGCGATGGAGCCATCTACAACATCATGCTGAACGAGGCCTGTTCTTCCGGATGCGGGTCCTTTATCGAGACGTACGCCAAGTCCGTGAACATGGACGTGAAGAATTTTGCTCAGGAGGCGCTGTTTGCCAAGGCACCGGTGGATCTGGGAACGAGATGCACCGTATTCATGAATTCGAAGGTGAAGCAGGCGCAGAAGGAAGGAGCAACCATCGGGGACATTTCCGCAGGATTGTCCTCCTCCGTCATTCGCAATGCGCTGTATAAGGTCATCAAGCTGAGAGATCCGGACGAGGCCGGAACGAAGATCGTGGTACAGGGCGGTACGTTCCTCAACGACGCCGTGCTGCGCAGCATCGAAAAGATCGTGGGCAAGGAAGTGGTCCGTCCCGACATCGCCGGAATCATGGGCGCTTTCGGCGCGGCGCTGATTGCCAGAACGAACACCGAGCCGGGAGAGCACTCTGCGCTGATCCATCCGGAGGATATGGACGGGTTCAGCGCCCGGTCCACCCACACCCGCTGCAAGGGATGCGAGAACAACTGTCTTCTGACCATCAACTACTTCAACGGCGGCGGTCGCTACATTACAGGAAACCGCTGCGAAAAGGGAGCGGGAGGAGAAAAGAAGAGCAGCGATCTGCCCAACCTGTTCGAATACAAGTACAGGCGGCTGTTTTCCTACGAACCGCTGAGCGAAGAGGAGGCAAGGCGCGGAACGGTGGGGATTCCCCGCGTTCTGAACATGCACGAGAACTATCCCTTCTGGTTTACGTTCTTCACCCGACTGGGATTCCGGGTGGTACTATCGCCGTCGTCTTCCAAGGCGCTGTACGAGACGGGAATGGAGACCATTTCCTCCGATACGGCCTGCTATCCGGCGAAACTGGTTCACGGTCACATCAAGTGGCTGGTGGATCGGAAGGTGGACTGGATTTTCTACCCCAACATCAACTACGAGAGGACGGAAGACTCTACGGCACCTAACCACTACAACTGTCCCATCGTCGGAACGTATCCGGAAGTGATCGCTCACAATATGGACGACATCTTCCTGCAGGAAAACGTCCGCTTTGAACATCCCTTCCTGCCCTACGATATCGATGAGCGGCTGACCCGCCGCATGGCTGAGCTTTTGGCGCCCTTCGGCGTTTCCGCAGCGGAGACGGCAGAGGCGGTGAAAGAGGCCAGAGCGGAAGACGAAGCCTTCCACAGCGAGATTCGCGCCAAGGGCGAAGAGGCGCTGCATTACATAGAAGAACACGGTGTGAAGGGCGTGGTATTGGCAGGTCGTCCCTATCACCTGGATCCGGAGATCAATCACGGCATCGACAAGCTGATCACCACCTTCGGTATGGCGGTCCTGACGGAGGATTCCGTCAGCCATCTGACGGAGTTAACCCGTCCCATCCGCATTCTGGACCAGTGGATGTATCACTCCCGCCTGTACAAGGCGGCTCAGTTCGTTGGAAACCGCAACGATCTGGAACTGATTCAGCTGAATTCCTTCGGCTGCGGTCTGGATGCGGTGACCACCGATCAGGTGGAGGAAATTCTCCGCGGAAAGAACAAGCTGTATACGGTATTGAAGATCGACGAAGGTACGAACCTGGGAACGGCTCGAATCCGCATCCGTTCGCTGAAGGCTGCCATGGAGGAACGGGACCGCAACGGCGTCTGCTGCAGCTGCGAGGATCATCCCTTTACGCGGCAGGTATTCACCGAGGAAATGCGAAAAACCTATACGATCTTAGTTCCGCAGATGGCCCCCATTCACTTCGAATTTCTGAAGCCGGCGGTGGAGAAGGCCGGATATCGGGTGGAGATGCTGCCGTCCGTGGATACTCACGCCATCGAGGAGGGACTGAAATACATCAATAACGACGCCTGCTATCCCACCATCGTGGCTCTGGGACAGGTGATCAACGCCCTGAAATCCGGGAAATACGATTTGGACAAGACGGCGGTCATCATGACACAGACCGGCGGACAGTGCCGGGCCAGCAACTACATTTCCCTGCTGCGAAAGGCGCTTCACGACCTGCACATGGATCAGATCCCCGTCATTTCTCTGAACTGGACCGGCGGTCTGGAATCCAACCCCGGCTTCAAGATGAACTTTGCCCTGATCAAGGGCGCTGGCATGGCTCTGGTCTACGGCGACGTGATGATGCGGATTCTGTACGCTACCCGCCCCTACGAAAAGGAGGAGGGCGCTGCCAACCGGCTGTATCGCCAGTGGGCGGAGCGCATCATGGAAAACGTGAAAAACGGCAGTCTTCGCCAGTTCCGGAAGAACCTGAAGGCCATGGTAAAGGACTTCGACCAGCTTCCGCTGCGGGATGTGAAGAAGGCCCGGGTGGGCGTCGTAGGAGAGATTCTGGTCAAGTACCATCCTACGGCCAACAACGACATCGTTGGCATCATTGAACAGGAAGGCGGCGAAGCCGTGGTTCTGGATCTGCTCGACTTCTTCCTGTACGGCATGTACAGTAAACAGTACAATTACGAAGAGCTGTCGGGAAGCAAGAAGGTTGCCCGGCTGAACACCATGGCGGTGCGGGTCATCGAAGGATTCCGCTCCGGAGCCCGCAAGGCGCTGAACGAAAGCAGGCGCTTCCACGGACCGGCTCACATTTCGGAGACGGCTGCCAAGGCGCAGAAGATCACGTCTCTGGGAAACCAGTGCGGCGAAGGATGGCTTCTGACGGGAGAAATGGTGGAGCTTCTGGACAGCGGTGTGGAGAACATCGTGTGCCTCCAGCCCTTCGCCTGCCTGCCGAACCACGTGACCGGAAAGGGCATGATCAAGGCACTGAGGAAATACAATCCCATGGCCAACATCGCGGCCATCGACTACGATCCCGGCGCCAGCAACGTCAACCAGCTGAATCGAATTAAGCTGATGATGGCTACGGCGTTCAAAAACATGGAGAAAAAACAACAGGAAAGCAGTGCGGCGGAGGGTTAATCCCCCGCCGCCATTTTTTTTATAAATCCACTTGAACTTCCAGATGCTTTTATGCTATACTTTTATAGTTATATTACGTTTACACTATTTCATATATAAGTTTTGATAAAGAGGGAGGATTCTTATCATGGGTAGACACGGTACAATTGCCGGAAGAAAAGCAGCGCAGGACTCCAAGAGAGCGGCCATTTTTACGAAGTATGCGAGAGCCATCATCGTAGCGGCGAAGGCCGGAGGAGATCCCAACTACAACCCGTCCCTGAGAACTGCCATCGACAAGGCCAAGGGCATCGGAATGCCCAATGATAATATCAACCGTGCCATCAAGAGAGGTACCGGCGAACTGGGCGGCGAAAGCTACGAACCGGGTAGCTTCGAAGGCTACGGCGCAGGCGGCGTTGCCGTCATCGTAGACGTGCTGACCGACAACAGAAACCGGACCACGGCGGCCATGAAGCACGCTTTTGACAAGTTCGGAGGAAACCTGGGCGTTCCCGGCTGCGTATCCTATATGTTCGAGCGCAAGGGCGTCATCATCATCGAAAAGACCGATGCCATCGACGAGGATGCACTGATGGAAACGGCACTGGAAGCCGGTGCGGACGACATGGTGTCCTACGATGACAGTTTTGAAATTCTCACGTCTCCCGACGTGTTCAACGACGTGAACGATGCCATCAAGGTAGCCGGTTACGAAGCGGTGGAAGCCGATGTGGAATACGTTCCTTCCATGGAATCCACGCCTACGGACGAAGGTGACATCAAGAATCTGAAGAAGATGATCGAACTTCTGGAAGACAACGACGACGTTCAGAAGGTGTACACCAACTGCACCATCGACCTGTACGAATAATCGACTGATTGATATATTGGAGGCCCTGCGCGA
>JAGATO010000204.1 GCA_017621195.1 Bacillota bacterium
TGAGGGAACCACCGGCGCCGGGCTGTATGTCCCCGATGAGACCGTATTCGTTTCCGCCGGAAGCCGCATCGGCTACAGATTCCGTGGATGGACGGCGGAAGGCGTGGAACTGGACGATGCCGGCGGGAAGGAGGTCAGCTTCTCCATGCCGGGCAACAACGTAACAGTGTCGGCCATCTGGTCCAAAAAGAGTTCATCTTCGAACAGCGCGTCTTCCGGAAGTACCGGACAGATGACGGATCAAACGACGGAGCCCGTGGTTCCGGAAGAGTCTCAGGAAGAAAGCGGAAAAACGTTTGACGACGTAGCGAAGACGGCCTGGTACAGCAGAGCGGTGGAATACGTTTCCGCCCGGGGAATCCTCAACGGTACGGGAGAAACCACCTTCCGCCCTGACGGAACCGTCAGCCGCGGCATGTTGGCGACGGCGCTGTACAATCTGTTCGGAAAGCCCGCGCCTGAAGAAACAGACGGGTTCGACGATGTGGCCGACGGACGCTGGTATAGCGATGCCGTCCTATGGGCCAGCCAGCAGGGCATCGTTTCCGGTTACGGAAACGGTAATTTCAGGCCCGAGGCCCCCATCACTAGAGAACAGCTGGCCGTCGTCTTATGAAAACTGATCGGAAGTCCTGCCAGCAGCCGGAGTCTGGAGGACTTCAGTGACGCGGAGAGAATCAGCGGCTACGCCCAGACGGCCATGCAGTGGGCAAACGAAATGGGTATTCTCAACGGCAGTACCGGTGGACTGTTGAATCCTCAGGGAAGCGCGACGCGGGCTGAGGTTGCGCAGATGCTGATGACCTTCTGTGAGAAGTTCGGAAAATAAAGAAAAACGGGAAAACAAACGGAGAGGCTGAACGAAAGAACAGCCTCTTTTGTTTTGCGTTTGGCCGTGCTGCGAAAGGGGAAGATATGGTATAATAGCTTTTAGCGTACGCATTATTTGTACCAGGGGATATGGAGATGAGACATGAACGAAATGAAACAGGAGACGAAGCAGAGACGGAGAAAGAGACGGGGAATCCGTCTGGGACACATTCGGCTGCGGCCGCGTTTTTTCGCGGTTTTGACGGTGACGGCGGTGTGGGTGATCGCATTGATCGGCGGCAGTCTGTGGCTGGCGGACCGGAACCGGGGGCCGTCGGAGGAAGCACCCTACGTGGAGGAGATCGGCGGAATCCCGGTGATCCGGGATCTGCTGCCCGAAGGGATTCCCGGAAGGCCGGGAACGCTGCGGACCATCCGCTATGTCGTGATCCACGAAACCGGTAACGAAGGAAACAACGCCGGAGCGGCATCCCACAACAATTACATCCACGCGGAGGCGGCGGAGACGAAGGTCTCCTGGCACTACACCGTGGACGATCACGAAATCTACCAGCATCTTCCCGACAATGAGGTGGGATTTCACGCGGGAGATCGGCTGACGGAAAACGGCGGCAACATGTGCGGCATCGGCATCGAAATGTGCGTCAATCCGGAGAGCGACTACGAAACGACGCTGAAAAACGCAGCAGCGCTGGCAGCGCGGCTGATGGAAGCGTACGATCTGCCCATGAAGGCGTTGAAAAAGCATCAGGATTTTTCGGGAAAAAACTGCCCCCAGAGACTCATCGAAGCGGGACGGTGGGAGGAATTCTGCGATATGGTGGAAGAACAGCGAAAAGTACAGCGGACCATCGCATCGGCTGTATAGTTATAGAAGGAGACGACAATGGCGAAAAAGGCGAAGACGGTATTTGTCTGTCAGGAATGCGGATACGAAAGTCCCAAGTGGATGGGCCAGTGCATCTGCGGAGCCTGGAACAGCTTTGTGGAAGAGAAGGCGGTGGAATTGGATGAGGCCGATTCGCGCCGTCGAGGAAGCAGCGTGAAGGCAGCCATGACCGGCGGCAGTGCGGCTTCCCGAGCGGCGAAGCCCACTCGGCTGGCGGAAGTAAAGACGGCGGATTACCGCCGCATGGACACGGGCATCGGCGAGCTGAACCGGGTGTTGGGCGGCGGACTGGTGAAAGGCTCCCTGACGCTGATCTCTGGCGAACCGGGCATCGGTAAATCCACGATCATCATCCAGGCGGCAGTCTGGATTGCCGAAAACTACGGTACGGTGCTCTATGTGTCGGGCGAAGAGTCGGAGGAGCAGATCAAGATGCGGGCGGAGCGCGTCTGCCGCGGCGATACGAAGAATCTGTTTCTTCTGGCCGAAACCAATATGGAAGTGATCATGGGCGTGGTGGAGCAGCTGAAGCCGGTGTTTCTGGTGGTGGACTCCATCCAGACCATGTATTCGGAGGAGCTTGACGCGGCGCCGGGCAGCGTCTCTCAGGTGCGGATCTGCGGCAATCTCCTGATGCGGCTGGGAAAGAGCGGCGACCTCCCGATCTTCATCGTTGCCCATGTGACGAAGAGCGGCGAGCTGGCGGGGCCGAAGATTGTGGAGCATCTGGTGGATTGCGTATTGAATTTCACCGGAGAGAGAAATCAGGATCTGCGGATCCTGCGGTCGTATAAGAACCGATTCGGAACCACCAGCGAGATCGGAGCCTTTGAAATGGGAGAGGATGGACTGACGGGGATCGAGAATCTATCGGGCAGTTTTCTGGAAGGGCTGGAGGACGGAACGGAAGGAGCGATGGCTACGGCGGTCTACGAAGGAACGCGGCCGCTGCTTCTGGAGGTTCAGGCGCTGACGGCTCCCACCAACATCGGCTTTGCACGGCGCACGGCGTTGGGCGTGGATCACTCCCGACTGAATATGATTCTGGCGGTGCTGGAACGGAAGGCGGGAATTTCCTTCATCAATCAAGATGTGTACGTCAACATCGTGGGCGGGCTGCGGCCGGAGGGCACGGCAACGGATTTGGCGGTGGCGCTGGCCATCTACTCGGTATATCGCGGGATCCCGGGCGACAGCAAGACGCTGGCCATGGGGGAAATCGGGCTGACCGGCGATCTGCGGCCGGTGCAGAACGGTGAAAAGATGGTGAAGGAGGCGGCGCGCATGGGTTTTACGCGAGTGATTCTGCCCAGAAGAAATCAGGAGAAGATTCGGGAAATTCCTTCCGGTCTTCGGCTAATCGGCGTCACCAACGTCAAGGAGGCCATCGAGGCGCTGCAGGGGTGAAGTCCACAGTAAGGCGAAATCCGGTTCATTAGCGGATGGCCGAACGAAGCATCGGAAGGACTGGCGAAGAAATCGGGGAAAAGACGAAAAAAGATAAAAAAGGGTAGTTGACAAATCTGCTGACCTTTGGTAATATATAAAAGCTGTCGGAAACGACAGCAAATGCTCGAAACGATGTGAAATCAAAAAACTTAAAAATAGTTATTGACAAAGCGATCAAAACGAGTTATACTAAAGAAGTTCCGTGCAATGCGGGACAAGCGCGAAGCGAAAGCGAGCGCGCGCACATTGAAAACTGCATAGTGTAGAAATTGAGTCGAAAGAGAAGATTGAGTTCTTCTCGATGGAGGCGAAAGCTTCCATCAGATTCAAATGTACAAAATACAATCAGCA
>JAGATO010000205.1 GCA_017621195.1 Bacillota bacterium
ATCAGCGAACGTGTTGCGCGCAGAAAGCCCTCTTTGTCGGCATCCAATATCGCAACCAGGGAAACCTCGGGGATGTCCAAGCCCTCGCGCAGCAGGTTGATTCCCACCAGTACGTCGAAGACGCCCATGCGCAGATCCCGCAGGATTTCCAGCCGTTCCAGCGTATCCACCTCCGAGTGCAGATACCTCACCCGAATTCCTACGTTCTTCAGGTAGTCCGTCAGGCTTTCCGCCATCTTCTTGGTCAGGGTGGTCACCAGCACGCGCTCGCCCTTGGCGGCAACGGCGTTGATCTCGCCGATCAGATCGTCGATCTGCCCTTCGATGGGCCGCACGTCGATCTTCGGATCCAACAGCCCCGTAGGACGAATCACCTGCTCCGCCCACACGTTGCCGCTGTGTTCCTTCTCGTAAGCCGCCGGAGTGGCGCTGATGTAGATAGCCTGGGGTACCATCTTCTCGAATTCCTCAAACTGCAGCGGACGGTTGTCCAGAGCCGAGGGCAGACGGAAGCCATACTCCACCAGGGACGTCTTTCGCGACCGGTCTCCGGCGTACATGCCCCGCAGCTGGGGCAGCATGACGTGGGATTCGTCGATGACCACCAGAAAATCGTCGGGGAAGAAGTCGATCAGCGTATACGGTCTCTGTCCCGGCTTCAATCCTGCGATGTGGCGGGAGTAGTTTTCGATTCCTTTGCAGATTCCAACCTCCCGCAGCATTTCGATATCGTAGCGGGTCCGCTGTTCCAGCCGCTGGGCCTCCAGCAGCTTGCCGCGGTCCTTGAACCACTGCAGCCGCTCTTCCAGTTCCGCTTCGATGCCCACGATGGCCTGTTCCATCTTTTCCTTCGATACGACATAATGGGAGGCGGGCAGGATGGCCACGTGGTTTCGCAGGCCGTTGATCTCTCCCGTCAGGGGGTTGATTTCCTTGATGGTCTCCACCTCGTCGCCGAACAGCTCGATGCGAACGCAGTGCTCCGCTCCTGCCGGCCACACGTCGATGGTATCGCCCCGCACCCGGAAGCAGCCCCGCTCAAACCCTAGATCGTTTCTCTTATATTGAATGTCCACCAGCTTCCGCAGCAGCTCGTTGCGGTTCTTCTCCATTCCCGGCCGCAGGGAGATGACCTGCTCCTTGTAATCCAGCGGGCTGCCTAAGCCGTAGATACAGGAAACCGACGCCACGATGATCACGTCCCGCCGCTCCGACAGGGCTGCCGTAGCCGAGTGGCGCAGCTTTTCGATCTCGTCGTTGATGTCCGAGTCCTTTTCAATGTAGGTGTCGGTGGAAGGAACGTAAGCCTCCGGCTGGTAATAGTCATAGTATGATACGAAATATTCCACGGCATTCTCCGGGAAAAATTCCTTGAATTCCCCGTGAAGCTGGGCCGCCAGCGTCTTGTTGTGGGAGATCACCAGCGTAGGTTTGTTGACCTTGGCAATCACGTTGGCGATGGTGAAGGTCTTTCCGGAACCGGTGACGCCCAGCAGCGTCTGGTGGCGCTTTCCCTCCTGAACGCCTCGCACCAGGGCATCGATGGCCTGGGGCTGGTCGCCGGTGGGTTTATATTCTGATACTAACTTAAAGTGATCCATGAAGTCCTCCAAAAATCAGGATTCGGCATCTGTTTTGCTCTTTTTCTTGCTCTTACGATATCTTGACACTCCCCACAGCGTAAGCAGGGAGGTACGCCACATTGGAAAATATATTATATATCATAACACATTCTCCGTTCCAAAACAAGAACATACGTTTCTTTCGGCTGCCGCTTTTCCATCGACTCACGAGCCGCAGCAAAGCGGCGTGAAGGATTCCATTCAGCCACACAGAAACGTGTCATTGTATACATTTTACAGATTGTATTTTTTAATGCAATCGTATTGCGCATTCCTTTTCTTTCCTATATAATAGGCTTAATTTTACTTAGGCATTTTAGCGATTGCAAAATTTTCTACAGCACAATCAAGTAAAAGCATAATTATTTAACGAAAATTTTACAAACCGGGACAGTTTTCCCGGCGAAAGGAGTCCCTCCCATGATTATTCATCATACACATCCCAACTATATTTCTGAAGAAGGTCAGTTTGCCCGTGACCATGCCGCTCATTGGACTGAGGAAAACGGCATCGATCCGGAGCTGTTTAAGAAATATCCCTTCGTCAAGCGCGGACTGCGAAATGCCAACGGTTCCGGTGTCGTCGTCGGCCTGACCAAGGTGGGCGATGTCGAGGGCTACCGGTTTACGGATACCGGTGAAAAGATCCCTGCGGAAGGAAAGCTGTACTACCGCGGCATCGACGTAGAGGATCTGGTCAACAACTGTCTGGCGGAGGACCGCTTCGGCTACGAAGAGACCAGCTACCTTCTGCTGTTCGGCCACCTTCCCAACAAGAAGGAACTGGACGAATACACAAAGCTTCTGGGAAAGAAGCGCCGACTGCCCGACGGGTTTGCCCGGGACATGATCCTGACCGCACCCAGCCGCAGCATCATGAACAAGCTGGCCCGAAGCGTCCTGGCGCTGTACTCCTACGACTCCAACCCCGATGATACCTCGCTGGAAAACGTCATCCGCCAGTCCATCGACCTGGTGGGCTACTTCCCGTCGCTGATCGCCTACGGCTATCAGGCTCAGCAGTCTCAGTTCTTCAACAAGAGCCTGCACCTGCATCAGCCCGATCCCGACATGTCCACGGCAGAGACCATCCTGCGCCTGCTGCGTCCCACGGGAGAATACACCGATCTGGAAGCCAAGCTGCTGGACATCTCCCTGATCATCCACGCAGAGCACGGTGCCGGAAACAACTCCTCCTTCACCACCCACCTGGTTTCTTCCACCGGAACCGACACCTATTCGGCAATCGCTGCCGCTGTGGGTTCGTTGAAGGGTCCGAAGCACGGCGGAGCCAACCTGGCCGTTCCCCACATGATGGAGGACATGCGCCGAAACGTGCTGGATCTCCACGATTACAGCCAGATTCAGGACTATCTGGTAAAGGTGCTGCGCAAGGAAGCCAACGATAAGACCGGCCTGATCTACGGCTTGGGCCACGCGGTCTACACCCTGTCCGATCCCCGTGCCAAGCTGCTGAAGGGCATGGCGAAACGCCTGGCAGACGAACAGGGCCTCCAGGAGGAATTCGCACTGTATTCCTACATCGAAGAAGTGGGTCCGGACCTGTTCCGGGAGGTCCACAAGAGCGACAAGCCCATCTGCGCCAACGTGGATCTGTACTCCGCCTTCGTCTACAAGGCGCTGAATATTCCGCAGGATGTGGCGACACCGCTGTTTGCCACGGCCCGTATCTCCGGCTGGTGTGCCCACCGCATTGAAGAGCTGTCCAACAGCAAGATCATGCGTCCCGCTTACCAGACGGCCCAGCCGCTCCGGAACTACACGCCTCTGTCCGACCGATAAAACGTGGCGATCGATCATCGTACCAGCCGATAATCGCACAAATTTCAACAAAAGATGACCGTTCCCCTTGACCTTCCGGGAAAAATCCAGTAAAATAAATAGGTATGCACGAATCCCTAAAGGGCGCTCTGCGCCCTTTTACTGTATGATAATTAGAAAGGCCGATCGAAAACATGAAACATCCCTATAAGACCCGGGAAGGAGGCGCAACGGTAACGATCTTCGTTCCCTATGACTGCAAGAACAACTGTCCCTTCTGCATTAACAAAGAAGAATATGCGGATATGACTGGCTTCTCTCTGGAGAAGATCTGTGACAGCATCCGACGAATGGATTCCATCACGCCCAACTGTGACTTCGTGTTTACTGGCGGTGAACCCTTCGCTGATATCGAAAAGCTGCAGATCATGTTGGATCAGATCCCTACCACCCACAGAGTCTTCATCAATACTACGCTTCCCGTATCCGAAACTACAACCGACGAAGACATTTTGGCGTTTGCAGAACGCAACAAGCACAAGATTACCTGCATCAACGTATCCCGTCACATGCAGAAATACGTAGTCGAATCCAATGACGACCTTCTGGCCCGTCTTCCCGTACCGTTCCGCATCAACTGCGTGCTGTACAAGAACTATCCGGCACAGAATCTCGTTCCCTACATGGAACGGTTTTTAAAGATCCCTGCGACTTCCATCCAGTTCCGCTTCGACTACACCGAAACCACGCCGGAAAACCTGTACGATCAGGATCACGATAAGATCCTTCAGGATCTGAAGAAGGTAGCAACCTACACCGGACTGGACGGCTGCAGAATGCGCTGCGGCTTCCACTTCGACTACAAGGGAATGGAACTGAACTACCACAAGACCCTACCCTACTCCACTATCGTGGAAACCGATTCCGAGGACGGCGTCACCTACGACATCCTCTACGACATTCTGATCAAGCAGAATGGCGATATCCACTCCGACTGGACCGACGTTCTTCTGGACGTGGATGCCTATGAGCACGTTGTGTTCGAGCCCTACGATCTGAAGTGGATCGAGCGGGTATAACGTATCAATCTCAGCGGATATAGCTCGAGAATACCAATGGATCTACCGCACAATTCATCATGAAGCGATGCCAGTCCCGGCCAATTTCAGGACTGGCATTTTTATTGTTGCGCCGGCGGGTACGCCAGCGCCTATAAAAAAATCCCGCACCACTTTTCATGCGATGCGAGATATTTTCAGGATCAAGAACTGAAGCCACGCGGAACAGAATCGGACAATGCACAGCCCCTACAGCTCGCATAGTCTCCTGCTTCACTCTACATGGCACCACTGACCACAGCTCAGCTTCACTCAGCCCGGCGCAGCGTTTCCACGTCCAGCATATCCAGCGATCCGGCCAGTTCCACCATTTCGGTCTGAACCGTGAAAAGACAGCTGGCTGTAGTGGGGAAATCCGAGATCACGCCGAAGGCGATGACGATGGCCAGCGCTTCCGCCGGAATTCCCAACTGGGTCATTATGATCGTGTAGATGGCCAATCCACCGCCCGGAATCGGCGGCGCCGCAATGGCCAGAAGGACGGAAACCAGCCACGCGGTGATCAGAAAACTGAGGGAAATAGGCACTTTGAAAATCTCTGCCATGCACAGACATCCCACCAGCTGCTCCGCACATACACCTAACATGAATACCACCTGACCCAGAGGAACGCCGAAGCGAACCAGCTTGCTGTCGATGCCCAGCTTTTTCTCACAGACTTCCATATTCGTCTGAAGCGCGGCGGAAGAAGATGCCGTGCTGAGGCCGATCAGAAACGTGGAAAACAGCTTTTTTATCAGGACCAAAGGGCTGACCCGCTTTCGGATGCAGACCAGGGCGGTATATGCCGCCATGATCACGATCTGGGATAACAGCAGCATCGGCAGAAGCTTATAAGATTTCATCAGAACGGAAAAGCTCCCGTTCACCAGCATATTGAAAATGCTGAGGAAAATGAAAACCGGAAGCATCCGTCCCAGCACGCTCACCATAAGCTGAACGACGTAATTCAACTGTTCCACCAGAGAAGCGATGGTCGATGTCTTATCGCCCAGAACCAGAAGTGACAGTCCGATCACCACGGCCACGAAAATGATCTGCAGCGGATTTCCCTCCGTGAACGGGGTAAAGAAATTCGAAGGGACGATGTCCAGGGCCATCAGATAGATATCCGTCAGGTCAAAGGAACCACCGCTGCTGCTGATCTCAATAGGGAAAAACGGAATTAATGCGGCGATGATGAGCAGTGCCATCAAGAAGGACATCAGGAGAAAACGGCTGATCATTCGTTTCCCGATCTTGCCCAGAGTCGCCGTATCCCCAATGCTGAAAATACCGCAGGTGATGGAGACAAAGATCATGGGGCCCGAAACAGCGGTCAGAAGTCCCAGAAACATGTTGAACAGCGGAGTGATCACAGAGCCGGAAAGAACGTCTCTGACTTCCTGCGGCAGCAGATTGCAAAACGCTCCCAGAACCAACGCCGCAACGATGGCCATACCCAGCGAGACAGCCTGCGAGTGCTCCTTCTTTTTCGGAGTGAAGATGATCCGGTTTTTCCCGTTCTGATACCGCCAAAGTGGTGCGGTATCCATGCCGGCCATGATGGTCGAAGGAGCTCGCCTCCGAATTCGTCGTCACTCTCCAGAGGATCGAAGGGTTCTCCCACAATGGTGAATTCCAGCCGGAGATATCCGAACCGCTTGGTGTACCGGGCGGAGAAACGGCATTCCTCTCCGAACTTTTCCCGATAGTTTAACAGGACTTCCTCGGCAGCCAACTTAATTCGCAGGATATCCTTTCGATCTACGCCTGCAGCATCGAGATACTCCTCCGCCAGACTGCATACTTCATCTATATTTTCATTGCTGAGTTCCGCATTCTTTACCGTAGTATTTTTCATACAACATATGTCCATCCTTTATTGCGTCTTGTCATTTTCGTCCGTTATAGCGTCTCATACATGGTGGAAGCCACGTCCTTGGGCGCATGCTCCGGCGTCGACAGAACTCTGACCTTCAGCTCTGACGTTCCGAAACGGATCAGGATCTCGTCGCCCTCCTTCACCTCCGCCCCCGCCTTGGCAACCTTGCCGTTGATCAAAATGCGCTCCTG
>JAGATO010000206.1 GCA_017621195.1 Bacillota bacterium
CCATGCTTCCCTTTTTCCGCTGCAGCTCCAGCCGCAGCCGGAGCATGCAGTAGGGCATGGCCGACGCCATGGCGGCAACGATGGCAGCCGTCAGCCATCCAAACGTCCGCAGGCTGACCGTCAAAACGGAGAGAAACAGGATCCCCGTCCAGAGGAAGAACGCCTCCGCACTGCAAGGATGCTTCATAGACGCTTGCAGTACCATGTTCATATGATCTCTGGCCAGGCTCTTCTGCGCCTTGTTTCTTCGCACGAGACGATATCGTTGTCTCAGTCGGATCTGGCGCACCACCATGGCCCAGCTGTCCCAGAAGAGCAGCGCCAGCCCCGTGATTCCCGTCACGTAAAACAGCGTCATACCGCACCTCCCTCCGTCGTTTCATCGGAAACCGCCTCCGTCATCGAATGACGTTCCATCGGATGATCCGCCGTCAGCTGTTTCATAATCCGTTCCATGTCGGCCAGCCGATCCCGGTTCTCTTCCAACCCCAGCTGCTTCTTGTCCTCCCCCAGCCGGAACTGCCACTTCCAGTCGTCCGTTTCGTAATCGTACAGACAGATGGGTGTTACGTACACCTCCGTCCTCTGTTCGTTCAGTCCCATTTCGTAAATGCCCCGCAGCCGTTTCTGGCTCTTGTCCGTCAGCTGTACGAAGTGGAAGATATAATCAAAGCTTTCCCCCACCTTCAGCCTCGTGGCATCCCATCGTCCTCCCTCCGTCTTAACGATCTCCGAAGCGATCTCTCCCGGCAGATCCAGCGGGTTTCTGGTGTGAAATGTCATCTTCATACGCTTCGTTCCCTTCGATGCGATGCGTACCGCCGTGTCCAGCGCCTTTCCGTCTCTGGCTTCCGCCAGAATGAAGTAATCGGCGTCGCTTCGCAGCAGGTTCTTGGAAATCGTTCTCAATCTGTCGTTATCCGCCAGAAGCTGAACGATCGGCGCCTGGGGCATCAGCGTGTGCAGCGGGATCTCCGGGTCCGTCTCCAGAATGACACCCTCCAGTTTGGGATTCTCGTACTGCTGCCATGTAGCCAGAAATGTGGTCTTGGACGTTCGCACCGCTCCGGTACAGACGATGCTGTATCCGATATCCACCATGGCTCGGAACAGAGGAATGGCATCCTGAGGAATCGTATGGCGTCGGGCCTGTTCCTCGAAGGAATAGTTGGGAATAATGTATCGGCGGAAGATGATCACATCCTGATCCTTCTTCGTCATGGCGCCCTTGAATATGGTAATTCTCGTTCCGTCCAACAGATAGACTTCATGAAATTCCCGATCCAGTCTCTCCTCCGGCGTCAGCAGAAGGAAGGCCCGAATCATCTGATCCCTGCGCTGGGTCGAAATGCGCTGCGGCATCAGAACCATCTCCCCTCCGCACAGGAAGTAGATCCGGTCGCCGATGATCTTTGCCGAACTGCTCTGGCCGTATTTTGCCGAAAACCATTCGGCCATTCCGGCCATTCCCCAGTTTTCGTGATAGATCCCGTCGATCAGATCCTCGTACCAGGTGGGAATCTCCGCCCCTTCCCACCGGTTTTCGGCCACCAGTTCTCCGATCTTCTCCTTATAAAAATCCACTTCTTTCTGATATCCTACGATGGCCCGCTTCTGGATTTCCATGGCCGACTGCAGGTTCTCCTCCTGCTGGTACCTCTGAAAGAAGATCTCCTTCACCTTCTGACAGATCTGCTGAAAATCCGGGATTCTCGGTACCAGTGCAACGCGAAGCGGTTCTTCCCCCTCTTCCTGAGGCGACAGGTATTCGTCTAAATAGAATTTTTCCACCATCTCCACCTCTTTTCTTCGGGGTAATTCAGCCCCGCATATTCCGTAATTCGTCGGCATATCCGGTCGATCCCCTGACGAAACCGTTCATCTCTGTACTTCAGCAGAGATTTTTTCTCCCCGTCTGCTCTGGCGCCGTAGGGAGAATCGTCCACGGTCAGGATGCAGTCCGGAGGAAACCCCAGCCGTTCCGCCATGTACTCCTTCGTGTAGGTCGCCTCCGGCAGATACCGATCGATGATCATCATCGAAAAATCGATCCGCAGCCGCCGGTACAAACCCCGACTTCTCTCCCAGCGCGCGATGACGCTCTCCTGCTGCGTCAGGACCAGACAGCGCAGGTCCGCCGCTCC
>JAGATO010000017.1 GCA_017621195.1 Bacillota bacterium
ATCACATCCTGCGCTATGGGAAGTGCCCTGGGAGCAATTGCCGGTTATTTCGGCGGCTGGGTGGACAGCATCATCATGAGAGCGCTGGACATCTTCATGTCCGTTCCTGATATTCTGTTCACCATGGCGGTAGTTGTAGCGCTGGGTGCCAGCGAAGTCAATCTGATCATCGCCCTGACACTGGCTTATTTCTCTAACTACGTAAGACTGGTAAGATCCCAGGTGTTAAGTCTATCGGAACAGGACTATGTGGAGGCAGCCAGAGCGGGCGGCGCAGGAAACGCAAGGATCATCATCCAGCATATCCTGCCCAATGCCATCGGCGTCATCATCGTCAACGTGACGCTGAACGTGGCTAAGATCATCATCTACGAATCTACATTGAGCTTCCTGGGACTGGGCATGGCGCCTCCCGCGCCGGAATGGGGCCAGATGCTCTCAGAAGCTCGAGAATTTATGAGACGCGCACCGCACCTGCTGGTATTCCCGGCGGCGGCCATCGTATTCTGCGCCTGCTCTGTCAATCTGGTAGGTGACGGCCTTCGCGACGCGCTGGATCCGCATCTGAAATCGTAAAGGAGGAAGGAATAATGAAATTATGGGGCGGCAGATTCCGCAAGGAAACAGATACATTAGTAGACGATTTTAATGAATCCATCAGCATTGACGGCTGTATGTATCAGGAGGATATCCGTGGAAGCAAGGCCCATGCCAGAATGTTGGGCGACTGCGGTATCATCTCCAAAGAGGATTCTGAAAAGATTATCGTCGGCCTGGAAGAGATTCGGCAGGATGTGGAAGCAGGAAAGATCGAATTCACGAAGGAAAATGAAGATGTTCATATGAATATTGAGTCCATTTTAACCCAGCGCATTGGCGATGCAGGAAAGAGACTTCATACGGCCAGAAGCCGCAACGATCAGTGTGCGGTGGATACGAGGCTGTTTATCCGTCGAGAGATCGGCGAGGTGATCGAGGAAACGCTGGAGTTTCTTCAGGTGTTGAAGGATCTTGCTGCACAGCACCAGAAGACGGTCATGCCGGGCTACACTCATCTGCAGAGGGCACAACCCATCTCCTTCGCTCAGCATCTGCTGGCCTATGCCGCCATGTTCCAGCGGGACGTGACGAGGCTGGAGGAATGCCGTGAACGGATGAATTATTCGCCGCTGGGCTCCTGTGCTCTGGCGGGAACCACCTATCCCATCGACCGGTGGCAGACGGCCAAAGAGCTGGAGTTTAAGGCTCCCTGTTCCAACACAATGGATGGTGTCAGCGATCGGGACTATCTGATCGAATTGCTGAGCGATCTGTCCATCGAGATCATGCATCTTTCCCGGTTTTCGGAGGAAGTGATCCTGTGGACCAGCAGCGAGTTCAAATTCGTGGAACTGGACGACGGATACAGTACAGGAAGCTCCATCATGCCTCAGAAGAAGAACTCCGATGTAGCGGAACTGATCCGTGGCAAGACAGGCCGGGTCTACGGAGACCTGATGGCCATGCTCACCGTCATGAAGGGGATTCCTCTGGCCTACAACAAGGACATGCAGGAGGACAAGGAGCCCGTCATCGATGCGTTGACTACCGTGAAGATGTGCCTGCCCGTGTTTGCGGGAATGTTGCGTACCATGAAGCCGTTGCCGGAAAATATGCGCAGAGCCGCCAACGAAGGCTTTATCAACGCCACGGACTGCGCCGACTATCTGACAAAGAGGGGCGTACCCTTCCGGGATGCGTATAAGACCGTGGGTAATCTGGTCCACTACTGTCTGGAAATCGGAAAGACTCTGGAAGAGCTGAGCCTGGAAGAATTGAAACAGATTCATCCACTGTTCGGAGAAGATGTTTACGAAGCACTGGATATCACCAATTGCATGGAACTCCGTTCCAGCTACGGTGGCCCGGCCGTTTCGGAAACCAGCCGCCAGATCTCCGAATTGGAACGATTCCTGGCGGAGCGAGGATGGTGACTTATGAGTGATAATGTACCGATTTTAAATATCAAAGACCTAAAGGTCGTATATAAAACGGACCTGGATACCGTGGAAGCGGTCAACGATATCAGTCTTACCATCGGAAAGGGAAAGACACTGGGGCTGGTAGGGGAGACCGGGGCGGGAAAAACGACCACAGCCCTGTCCATCCTGCGCCTGCTGCCCGCGGCAACGGGCCGAATCCTGAACGGTGAGGTCGAATTCGACGGAGAAAACCTGCTGGAGTTGTCGGAACATCAGATGCAGGCGTACCGGGGCAACCGGATCTCCATGGTGTTTCAGGATCCCATGACCAGCCTGAATCCGGTGCTGACCGTAGGAGAACAGATCGCAGAGGCTGTCAGCCTTCACAACGATGGACTATCCAAAGAAGCTGTGGATCATCGCGTGGAAGAGGTTCTGCAGATGGTTGGCATCCTTCCCGAGCGAAAGGTAGACTATCCGCATCAGTTCTCCGGCGGAATGAAGCAGCGCGTAGTCATCGCCATGGCGCTGTGCTGTGAGCCGGATCTGTTGATCGCGGACGAACCTACCACGGCTCTGGACGTGACAATTCAGGCCCAGGTTCTGGCCATGATGCGGGAACTGCGGGAACGGCTGGGAATGTCCATGCTGATGATCACCCACGACCTTGGCATTGTAGCCCAGACTTGTGACGATGTGGCCATCATGTACGCCGGTGAAATTCTGGAAGCGGGTACGGCAGAGGATATTTTTACGGGTGAGGATCATCATCCTTATACGGTGGGGCTGTTCAATTCCATTCCCAATCTGGATTCCAGAGCGGCCCGGCTGAAGCCTATTCCGGGACTGGTTCCCGATCCTACGGATCTGCCCAAGGGTTGCGTCTTTTCACCCCGCTGTGAACACTGCATGGACATCTGCAGAGAACGGCGTCCGGAGACGCTACGGTTGGGAACCCACAGCCTGCGCTGTCATCTGTTCACGGATCGAAAGGAGGAAGAGGCCAAATGAGTAGTGAAACGAGAGTTCCTGTCGTCAAGACGGTGGATCTGAAGAAGCATTTCAAATTGAAAGGCGGCGCGCTCCTCCATGCAGTGGACGGCATCAACATGGAGATCTTCGAGGGAGAGACCCTGGGCGTCGTAGGCGAATCCGGCTGCGGAAAGTCCACGCTGGGACGAACCATTCTGAAACTGATTGAACCTACCTCCGGAAAGATTTATTTCAAGGGGGAGGACATCACCAATTACTCCGTTCGACAGATGCGGCGGCTCCGTCAGGAGATGCAGATCATCTTCCAGGATCCTTACGCCTGTCTGGATGCCCGTATGTCCGTCATCGACATTATCGCCGAGTATATGTTTGTACACCGCCTCTATAAGAGCAAGGCGGAAACGTATGCCAGAGCGGCGGAACTGATGGATCAGGTGGGACTTGCCCGCCGGTATGCCAATTCCTATCCTCATGAGCTGGACGGCGGACGCCGTCAGAGAATCGGGATTGCGAGAGCTCTGTCCCTGGGGCCTAAGATGATCGTATGCGACGAGCCGGTGTCGGCCCTGGACGTATCCATTCAGGCCCAGATTCTGAACCTGTTGATGGATCTACAGGATGAGCTGAAGCTGACCTATATTTTCGTCACCCACGACCTGTCGGTTGTAAAGCACATTTCCAACAAGATCATGGTTATGTATCTGGGACAGTGCGTGGAGTTGGCGGATTCGGATGAGCTGTTCCAAAAGCCTCTTCACCCCTATACCAAGGCCTTGCTGGCAGCCATTCCGAAGCCGGACATCACGTTGCGGGGCAAGGAACAGAAGCTGATCCGGGGCGAAGTGTCCAGCCCCATCAACGTCAAACCGGGCTGTCGGTTTGCTGCCCGCTGTGAGCACTGCACGGAAGCGTGCCACAGCAAGGACCCCGAATTCGTCGAGGTGGAACCGAACCACTTTGTATCATGTTTTCTTGTGAACGGGAGATGATCGAATGAAAGAAATGGAACGCAACATAATTGATGCTGTAGAGGAACAGAGAGAAGATCTGATTCAGTTCTTCAAAGAACTGGTCATGATTCCCAGCTTTAACAAGCACGAGCAGGCGGTAGCAGCTCACCTGATGGAAGGACTGAAGCGGCGGGGAATGAAGGATGTGCAGATCATGGGACCTGCGCCGGACCGTCCTAACGTGGTGGCGTACCTGCACGGAACGGAGGTCGGCCCCACATTCACTTTCAACGGGCATCTGGACGTATTGGCGGTACAGAATGAAGATGCCTGGAAGCACCCGCCCTTTGGAGGAGAGATAGAGGACGGAAAGTTGTACGGTCGAGGAACGGTAGATATGAAGGGAGGAACCTTCAGTTCCTTCTTTGCCGGTCTCGTCCTGGAAAAGATGGGTCTTCCCATCCGGGGAAAGGTCTGCTTTACCGGAGTGTGCGACGAATTGATCAGCGGTGATCAGGGTGTGATCTACCTGATTCGATCCGGCGTCATCCGCAAGGAACATCCGGATGACATAGGATTGAACTGTGAACCCACGGATCTGAAGGAGATGAACATCTCCACCAAAGGTGTTCTTCGCGCCGATGTGAAAATCATCGGCAGAGGAGCATTCAATGCCCGGCCTTATCTGGGAATTAACGCTATCGATAAGGCAGCCAAATTTATCGAGGAGATTCAGAAGCTCAACTATAAGATCGGCCACGACGTGAATCACGTTCATCCGATGCTGGAACCGCGCACCGTATGCGTAGCCACGATACGCGGAGGCGGACAGGCGAACATGGTGCCCGACAGCGTGACCATGACCGTGACCCGGCGGCTGCATCCCGGCGAAGACAAGGATGAATGCCTGAAGGATTATCAGGACATCATCGATCGTCTCCACGCAGAGGATCCGGAATTCGTGGCGGAAGTGCACCCATGGAAGGGATTCCGCCCGCCGGCGGACGTACCTGCAGATACGCCGTTGATCGGCGCTGTGGCGAGAGCGCAGAAACTGATCTGCGGAACGGAGATGGGAATCGTAGGCAGCGAAGGCGGTACCGACGGATCTCACGTAGTGGCGATGACGGGGATTCCCATGCCCGTATACGGCCCCGGCAATTACAAATTGCTGGGAACGGAAGAGGAATATATCGCCCTGGATCAGTTCATCGATGCGGTAAAGATTTACGCGCTCACAATTTATTACATGCTTGGAATCGACGAAGGAGGAAAAATAAATGGATAAGATTCTCGTCTGTGCCCCTAATTTCAGCGAATACATTCATCAGGACGTGGTAGAAAAAATCCTGGACTGCTTCCGCGGCAAGGAGAACGTGGTGTTGGCCAGTTGGCAGGGTGATGCTAATCACAACCGCTTCAGTCCCAGCGTTTTGGGAGAACCGGATGCTGTGAGAGATGCCATGGTGGAAGCTATGGGCGTGGCCATGGAGCTGATCGACATGAACAAGCACAAGGGCCAGCATCCTCGCATGGGAGCTACCGACGTGGTTCCGGTCACACCCATCAAGAACATCACGCTGGAAGAGTGTGCGGATACTGCACGGCAGATTGCTCAGATGGCTGCAGAACGGTATCATATTCCCATTTATATGTATGAAGCTACGGCGACGGCACCTCACAGAGTGAAACTGTCCGACGTTCGCAAGGGAGAATACGAAGGCCTTCCCGAAAAGATGAAGGATCCTCTCTGGAAGCCGGATTACGGTCCTGATACGCCCCATCCCACGGCGGGAGCCACGGCGGTTTGCGCCAGAGGAATCATGGTTCCGCTGAATGTCAATTTGAACACTACCGACCTGTCCGTCGCCAAAGCTATTGCCAAGCGCATCCGATTCAGCAGCGGAGGCTATCGCAACGTAATGGCCATCGGTGTGGATATGCCCAACCGGAACATGGTACAGGTATCCATGGATCTGCTGGATTACAAGAAGACATCCGTCGTTACGGTTTTGGAATCCATCCGGGCAATGGCGGCCACCTACGGCGTATCTGTTCACAGCGTCCAGACAGGTGTGGTTCCCATGGAAGTGATCCTGTCCATCGCCCAGGATTATCTCCATCTGGAATATCTGGACGATACGCCGTTCACCGCGGAAAAGATATTCGAGACGTATCTGATTTAATAGTGGAATAGGGAGAGATAAATATTATGGATTTCAGAGATATGACCATCGGGGAGTTTGCTCAGGGTATCGCCGGAGAAAACACCATCGCCGGTGGCGGCAGCGTATCCGCCCTGGCAGGAGCCTACGGCGCGGCACTGGTATCGATGGTATGCAGGAAGACGCTGCAGAATAAGAAATACGCCGATGTGTACGATTATTTCCAACAGCTGCTGACCGACGTGCAGCAGCCGCTGGAGACGTTTTTAGACGGCATTCAGGAAGATATCAATGCGTTCACCGTGTTCGAGCAGGCGCTGGCTCTGCCGAAGAATACGGAAGAGGAGAAGGAGGTCAGAAAGGCTGCCATGCAGGAAGGACTGAAGGCAGCGGCCATGGCTCCCATGGCCATTGCCGAGCTGGCGGCGGGGTTGATGCCTGCCTGCTGGGATATCGTGGCCAAGGGTAATAAAAATGCTGCTTCCGACGCGCTGGCAGGGGTGCTGATGATGCGGACTGCCGTTTTGGGTTCGGTGTACAATGTGCGCATC
>JAGATO010000207.1 GCA_017621195.1 Bacillota bacterium
GTCCCCTAATGGGCAAAACTCTGGCCTGACGTACAGAAATCGCATATAAGGCCGTAAGCGAGGGTAAGTTTGCAAGACAAAACAAAGCCCAATAGCTACACGGAATCGTTCTACGGTAAATGCGGCAGGCAAAGAGGGAAAGAACGTGTGAGTACCCGGGGAGGTCTTGCGGACGCAGAAAAAAAATGCGCAGTAACAACGAACCGCAAGAAGTCAGCAGAGGCCATAGTACCGGGGGGAAAAAAAAACCGGGAAGGGCCGAACAATCGTAAGTCCTAAGTAGATTTCGGAAGGAGGTCAACATGAAGAACGCAGAATATCAGGGAAACCTGAGCTGCCCGCAAAGAGATAATGCGGAACATGAAGGGTATGCGGGAGCGCAGAGTGTTGGCAGTCAGGAAGGAAAGGAACAGGACGGTGCAGACCTGCTTGAAAGGATTCTGAGCAGAGACAATTTGAACAGAGCCTACAAGCGGGTAAAGTCCAACAAAGGAGCGTCGGGAATTGACGGAATGACCGTTGAGGATGCGCTTCCTTGGTTGAGAGAACACCGGGAGGAACTTCTGGAAACAATACGGCAGGGGAAATACAAGCCCCGGCCGGTGCGTCGGAAGGAAATCTCCAAGCCGGAGTTATGGAAAACGGGCTGCTGGTGAAGACAGAAGAAGGCTCTCCCCAGGGAGGCCCGCTCAGTCCCTTGCTTGCCAACATCTACCTGAACGAATACGACCAGGAGATGGCAAGGCGGGGCGTGCCTGTCATTCGGTATGCGGATGACATTGTGGTGCTGGCCAAAAGCAAGCGTGCGGCAGAGCGGCTTCTGGAAACGACCCAGCGGTATCTTGAGGGAAAACTGAAACTCAAGATGAACGTGGAAAAGAGCAAGGTGGTCAGCGTGTTTGCAATCCGAAATTTTAAGTTCCTGGGCTTTGCGTTAGGGAAGGGCAAGAATGGCATCTACATTCGAGCACACGCAAAGCCCTTGAAGAAAGCCAAGGCCAAGCTGAAAGAGCTGACTTCCCGCAGCCAGGGCAGAAATGTCCGGGTCGTGATGCAGAAGGTAAAAGTCTACATCCGGGGCTGGCTGGGCTACTTCGGGATAGCGAGCATGAAAACAACCATGCAGGAATGGGACGGCTGGCTGCGCCGCAGATTCCGGTGCTACATCTGGAAGCAATGGAAGAATCCACGGACGAGAATAAAGAACTTAATGAAGTTGGGTATGCTCCAATGGCAGGCATACAGAAATGGAAACTCTCAGAAGGGGTATTGGGCAGTTGCCGGTAGCGGTATTCTCACGCACTCAATAACAAACAAGAGACTCGTAGCAGCAGGATATTTTGAAATCCTGAACTACTACGAGTCCCTGCACTTATGCGATTGAACCGCCGTGTACGGAACCGTACGCACGGTGGTGTGAGAGGTCGGCTAGGTAACTAGCCGCCTACTCAATTGCTTAGGAAAAGCCGACGAACCTAACCCTGTGATCGGCAAGCCGCCGCAGTCGTGGAGGCGAAGACGGAACAGCGGTAGGTCAGACGTCGCACTTTCCTTAGCGATTGACGAGGTGGCGCGCTTCGCGTATTCGTCGATCTTTTCTGTATTGAAAACAGTCTGAAAACTGCTATAATGGATGTATACATTGTTTGAAAGCGGATCGTTTGTCCGTCGTGTGTATGAAGAAAGGGGAAAGAAATGAAAAAGATGTTGAGCGTAATGCTGGCTCTGCTGATGGTATTCGGCGGCGTGATGACAGCATTCGGCGCGGAGAGCGCAGCACCTGCCGACGTGCAGGGCACTTCTTACGAAGAAGCCGTAAAGGCGTTGCTGGAAGCTAACGTAGTTTCCGGCTATAAGGATGGGACGTATCGCCCGGCCAATACGCTGACGAGAGCTGAGGCTTGTGCGTTTTTAGTCAATTATCTGGCGCCCACCGCCGATGAACTGAAAGCTGCGGCTGACAGTGGATTCAGCGATGTGAAGGGCTGGGCCACCACCTATGTGAACTACGCCGTAGAAAAGGGCATCGTTACCGGATATAAGGACGGTACCTTCCGCCCCTCCAATCAGGTCACCTATCAGGAAATGGCGGCGATGACCGTCAACGCCCTGGGCATCAATCCCAAGACTTTGACCGGTTCCTGGCCCAACAACTACGTCAACAAGGCTAAGAAATTGGGAATGTACGAGAACATCTCCGTCTCCAAGGCCAACGGCGACAAAGCCAACCGCGGCGACGTAGCAGAAATGATCTACAGTTTGATCAAGAGCAAGACCGCCAGCGCATCCGAAAGAATCGCGGCACAGTTGGCGGAAAGCCAGAAGGCTCTGGAAAATATGGAGAGCATCAGCTACGAAATGGTCATGGATATGAACCTGTCGGCGGACGGAGAAAGCGTGGATATGACCAGTAAGATGAATCTGGACATGATCCTGGATCCGCTGGCTATGTACATGACCGGGACTGTAAATTCCGCCGGAACGAACCAGGAAGTGGAATATTACTACGTGACAGAAGGCAGCGACCTGATCATGTATATGGGAATGGAAGGCGAATGGTATAAGATGTCCATGGGCGATGTCAATACCTATCTGGAGAACTCCGATCCCACCAACGGCCTGGACATGTATCTGGAAGCCTTCGACACCATCCGGATTGAAGGACAGGACGTGGTGTTAGGAAAGCCCGCCACCAAGATCTATTGTGAACTGAGCGACGCTTACATCGAAGAAGCGCTGGAGACCGTCGGTGTTCTGAGCCAGAGTGGGCTGGAACTGGACGACGCCACCAAGGCCATGATGGAAAACGTCATCGGCATGATGAAGGGCTTCGGCTACGAAATGTGGGTGGATAACGCAAGCGGCCAGCTGGTGAAGGTGCGCATGGATATGACGGAGCTGATGGGTTCCATCATGGGCGAGATCATGAAGGAGGCAGCGGAAAGCGATCCTGAAGCAGCTGAGGAAGTCGGCAGTATGACCATCGACAAGGTGGTCGTGGAAATGATCGTCAGCGGAATCAACACCGTGAAGGAAATTAACCTTCCCGCCGAGGCGAAGGACGCTGTAGACATCATGACCGGAGTCTAAACAACCAAGCCGGAATACAATCAACCGAGCGAAAGGCGCAGCAGTCGATATGACTGTTGCGTTTTTTTGCGCCCTGCGGCAAGTTTGAGCCCTGCGGCAAGCTCGCGCAGGAGCCTGTTTGCCAAAGGACGAACAATGTACGGAAAGGTCTGAAAATTTGCAGAAAAAAATCGTCTAAATGTACGAAAAATAGGCAATAATTGCCTTGACGGCTTGATGAAATCATGCTATTATAGTATATTGCCACGCAAAGTATTTTATTTTCATTGTAAGGAGGAAAGACGATGCCTCAACCAATAAAAATAGGTAGAAAAACCAGAATGAGCTATTCCAAGATCAAAGAAGTAGCTCCTATGCCAAATCTGATCGAGATCCAGACAGCGTCCTACGACTGGTTCATGAAAGAAGGCTTAAAGGAAGTCTTTGAAGATATTTCTCCCATCAGAGATTATGCAGATAATCTGGTGCTGGAGTTTATCGATTATTCGATTTCCGATGCGCCGAAATACGACCAGGAAGAATGTAAGGAGAGAGACGTAACGTATGCAGCTCCTCTGAAGGTCCGCGTTCGTCTGGTCAATAAAGAGACGGGTGAAGTCAAAGAACAGGAAGTCTTCATGGGAGATTTCCCCATCATGACGGAACAGGGAACCTTCATTTACAATGGAGCAGAGCGTGTCATCGTAACACAGCTGGTTCGTTCCCCCGGCCCCTACTATGATTATACATTAGACAAGTCCGGTAACAAGATGTTTTCCACCACCATCATCCCCAACAGAGGTGCATGGCTGGAATACGAAACCGACGCCAACGAATCGCTTTCCGTCCGCGTCGACCGCACCAGAAAGCAGCCCATCACCGCTCTGCTGAGAGCGCTGTCCTACAAATCCGTCGAGGAGAAGATGGAGAGCGAACGCCGCAAGAACCCGGGGATGACCGATGCTGATCTGGCCAAGAAGATCCGCCGCGTGGGAGAATACCACACGCAGATCGCCGGAACGTTATACGAAGGAAGCAACGCAGAGATTCAGGCCGTTTTTGGACATGACGATAGACTGGAAAAGTCTCTGAGCAAAGATACGACCACCAATTACGAGGAAGGCCTGAAGGAAATTTACAAGAAGCTGCGTCCCGGTGAACCGGCCACCTTCGACAGCGCCTATGAACTGATCGAAGCTCTGTTCTTTGACGCCAAGCGCTACGACCTGGCCAAGGTGGGACGTTACAAGTACAACAAGAAGCTGGGCCTGTCCAACCGTATCGTCGGCTGCAACTTAGCCGAAGACGTGGTTTCTCCGTCCACCGGTGAAATCCTGGGCGAAAAGGGACAGAGAATCACCCGCGATCTGGCCTTTGCCATCGAGGATTCCGGCTGTGAATTCGTATTTGTAGAAAGCAAGATCACCGAAGGAAAGTCCGTCAAGATCATCGGAAACAACTTCGTTGCCCTGCAGGACTACGTTCCCTTCTCCATCGAAGGTACGAAGCTGCCCAAGAAGGTCTTCTATCCTGTACTGAAGGAGATTCTGGAGAGCGAAGACGCTGCCGATCCTGACAAACTGAAGAAGCTGATTACGGAGATGAAGAACGAGCTGTCTCCGAAGCATATCATTTTTGACGACATCATCGCCTCTGTATCCTATCTGCTGAACCTGACGGAAGGCATCGGCCAGGTAGATGATATCGACCATCTGGGAAATCGCCGTCTGAGAACCGTAGGCGAGCTGCTGCAGAATCAGTTCCGCATCGGTCTGGCCCGCATGGAGCGCGTCGTAAAGGAGAGAATGACCATTCAGGACATGGAGGCCACCACGCCTCAGGCTCTGATGAACATCCGTCCCGTCACCGCTGCCATCAAGGAATTCTTCGGAAGTTCCCAGCTGTCTCAGTTCATGGACCAGAACAATCCTCTGGCTGAACTGACTCACAAGAGACGTCTGTCCGCGCTGGGTCCCGGCGGTCTGTCCAGAGAACGGGCCGGATTCGAAGTTCGAGACGTACACCATTCTCACTACGGAAGAATGTGTCCCATCGAAACTCCCGAAGGTCCCAACATCGGTCTGATCGGTTCGCTGACCACCTACGGTATCGTCAACGAATACGGCTTCATCGAAACTCCGTATCGGAGAATCGATAAGGAGACCGGTATCGTCAGCCACGATATTCAGTATCTGACTGCGGACGAAGAAGAAAACATCATCATCGCTCAGGCCAACGAACCTCTGGACGAAGAAGGTCACTTCGTCAACAAGAAGGTCGTTGCCAGAGGAGCCGGCGGCGAAATCGGTCTGTACGACAGAGAAAAAGCCGACTATATGGACGTATCGCCGCGCCAGGTAGTATCCGTGGCAACCGCCATGATTCCCTTCCTGGAAAACGACGACGCAAACCGTGCGCTGATGGGTGCCAACATGCAGCGCCAGGCCGTTCCCCTTCTGGTATCCGACGCACCGCGCGTAGGTACCGGCATGGAATACCAGGCAGCCTGCGACTCCGGCGTCGTCATCCTGTGCAAAAACTCCGGCGTCGTTGAATTCGTCGATGCGGAACGAATTAAGATCCGCAGAGATGACGGAAACGGCGTGGATGAATACAAGATGCTAAAGTACAAGAGATCCAATCAGGGTACCTGCATCAACCAGAAGCCCATCGTCAGCCACGGCGAACACATCGAAAAAGGTGAAGTGGTTGCCGACGGTCCTTCCACCGATCAGGGTGAGATCGCGCTGGGCAAGAACCTGCTCATCGGCTTCATGACGTGGGAAGGTTATAACTACGAAGACGCCATCATTCTGAACGAGCGTCTGCTGATGGATGACGTTTTGACATCCATCCACATTGAAGAATACGAATCCGAAGCCCGTGACACCAAGCTGGGACCGGAAGAAATTACCAGAGACATCCCCAACGTGGGTGAAGACGCTCTGAAGAACCTGGACGAAGACGGTATCATCCACATCGGTGCCGAAGTGGATGCCGGCGACATTCTGGTCGGTAAGGTAACGCCCAAGGGTGAAACCGAGCTGACGGCGGAAGAACGACTGCTGCGGGCCATCTTCGGCGAAAAGGCCAGAGAAGTCCGCGACACCTCGCTGCGCGTTCCCCACGGTGAAACCGGTATCGTCGTTGACGTGCGGATCTTTACCCGCGAAAACGGCGACGAGCTGCCGCCGGGCGTCAACAAGCTGGTTCGCTGCTACATCGCCACCAAGAGAAAGATCAACGTGGGCGACAAGATGGCCGGACGTCACGGAAACGAGGGTGTTATTTCCCGAATCCTGCCCCAGGAGGATA
>JAGATO010000208.1 GCA_017621195.1 Bacillota bacterium
GGCTCTGCAGGCCTGCGGAAACAACCTGGTTCTGCAGATGCCTTTGCGCATGAAGGTAATGCGGGAGGTTCTGGAGGACAACGGCATCGAGCCGGAAACGCTGTCGGCGGTGGTAGGCCGCGGCGGCATGATTCCCGGGCTGAAGACCGGCGGTTACATCGCGGACGAAGCGCTGTGCCGCGTGGTGCGGGAGGGGGCGTTGATTCCCCACGCCTCCAATCTGGGCGCGCTGATGGCGGCGGAAACGGCGGAGCCGCTGAACATTCCGGCCTACATCTACGATGCGGTATCGGCGGCGGACCTGCCGGAGCTGGCCACCATTACGGGGATTCCCGAGATCCGTCGGCAGAGCTACTGCCACGTTCTGAACAGCCGGGCCATGGCCATGGAGTACGCCAGACAGCAGGGAAAGGAATACGAGGAGCTGCGGCTTCTGGTGGCCCATCTGGGCGGTGGAATCTCGGTCAGCGCCCACGCTGACGGAAAGATCATCGACGTGATCACCGATGACGGCGGCCCCTTCTCGCCGGAGCGCTGCGGCAGCATCCCTTTGACCTACATCGTGGACATGTGCTTCAGCGGCAACTATACGCGGGACGAGGTCATGCGGAAGCTACGGGGCCGCGGCGGTCTGGTTGCCCTGCTGGGGACCAGCGATTGTCGGGAGATCGAGCGGCGCATCCGGGACGGTGACGCATATGCGAAGCAGATCTACGAAGCCCAGGCGTATCAGATTGCCAAGGGGATCGGAGAACTGACGCCTGCGCTGGAGGGACGGATCGATGCCATCATTCTGACCGGCGGTCTGGCCTGGTCAAAGAAGATGCCGCGCATGGTGAGAAAGTATGTGGAAGCCATCGCGCCGGTGGTGGTGATGCCGGGCGAGAAGGAGATGGAGGCTCTGGCATCGGGCGCACTGCGGATCCTGCGTGGAGAGGAGGAAGCCCGCAGGTACCGATGATCGGTCGCAGAGAAGCCTGGTGGAACGGGCGGAAGGGAGAGGAAGGAATAAAATTGTTAATAAAATAACGATTTTGGTAAAAAGACACAAAGAGATCATAAATGATTTTTCTGAATAGTTTCATGAAAAAATGTTTGTAATCGGAAAATAAGAGAAGATTTTTTGCCGAATTCCTTGAAATTTGTGTGTTGAAGCCATAGATACGTCAGTGAAATGGAAGATTTCTTGTAATTTTTCTGTAACGAAAAATCGTGAAAGACTTTACATGAACACAAAATTAACATATACTTGATAGTGCTAATATTTATTTATAAGTTCGGCGTTCGTAAGCACATAGAACTCATTCACACGACATTATAACGCGGAGGTCGGACGAGAAAGGAAAGGTATCATTATGGAAAAAGCAAAAAAAGGCTTTAAGATGCCTCATACTTACGTTATCCTGATCGCCGTTGTGCTGGTCATGGCTATCTGTACCTACATCATTCCTGCAGGTCAGTATGAGCGCGTCGAAGATCCGAACACCGAAAGAATGGTCGTAAATCCGGACAACTACCAGCTGGTAGAAAACAACCCGACGAAATTCTTTGACCTGTTCAAATCGATTCCCGTAGGTATGAATGCCGCATCCGATATCATCTTCTTCATCTTCTGTACCGGTGGTGCATTCGAAATCATGTTGGCTACCGGCGCCATCGACAGAGGTATCGGTGCTCTGGCTAAGAAAGCCGCGGGTAAGGAAAAGATCCTGATCCCCATCGTCGTATTCATCTTCTCTCTGGGTGGTGCGACCTTCGGTATGTCTGAAGAATCCATCGTATTCGTTCCCATCGGTATCGCGCTGGCTCGTGCGGTAGGGTATGACGCTCTGGTAGGTATGTCCATGATCGCTCTGGGTTGTGCCGTAGGTTTCAACTCCGCATGGATGAACCCCTTCACCGTCGGTGTAGCTCAGGGTATCGCTGAACTGCCCACCTTCTCCGGTATTGAAATGCGTCTGGTCATTCACGTAGTATTCTTCATCATCACTTCCGCATACATCATGCGTTATGCGAC
>JAGATO010000209.1 GCA_017621195.1 Bacillota bacterium
AGAGGACGTACCAGTTACTCTCGGAATAATCACCGGGCTGGCTCGCGCCATCCAAAGAGGTGAGTTGAAGTCTTTTGTTTGAAAGATTGGTTTTTTCTTTGTTGTCCATACCTACGCTCTCCCTCATTTTGGGTGTGCTTCGCCATTGACCGAACGGAGCTGTCCTGCCATTGAAACTTTCGATATCACAGAAAGGCCTTCTGACCGCGCAACGGCGACGAGCCAGTCGTCCTTCCCTTTGTCCTTACATCGACCCTTCCTTCCCCAATACGGCTTTTACGGTTTTGAGGAGGATCTTGATATCCAAGCCGATGCTCCAGTTCTGTATGTACTGCTTATCCAGCTCTACCACCTGCTCGAAGTCGGTGATGGAGCTGCGGCCGCTGACCTGCCACATGCCGGTGATTCCCGGCTTGATGGCCAGTCGGCCCCGATGATGCAGCTCGTACTTTTCCCATTCGTCCATGGTCGGCGGCCGTGTTCCCACCAGGGACAGGTCACCTTTCAGGCAATTCAGGAACTGCGGAAATTCATCCAGGCTCCAGTCCCGGATGTAATTGCCGATGCCCTTCTTGATCGTACCGTCCGGTCGCTGTTCGCAGCCGATGATCCGCGGATCGAAGTCCAGCTTAAACATCAGACCGTCGCTGATCCGGTTCTGAGCCATCAGTTCTTTTTTTCGTTCCTCCGCATCCAAATACATGCTGCGGAATTTATACATCTTAAAGGGCTTTCCGTTCTTTCCCACTCGCGTTTGAGAGAAGAAGATGGGGCCCGGAGATTTCAGATAGATCATGGGGCCTAAGATGACGGTCAGGATCAGCGTCAGCCCACAGCCCACCAGACCGCCGGCGATATCCATCATCCGCTTCAGGCAGATCTGCGTCGGTGTGGCCATGCTCATGCCCACGGTGAGAACCTGCCGTTCGGCCAGCTTCTCTACCACCTGCATCTTCCAGCCCAGCTTATTGCTCTGTTCCAGTTCGATGTGGACGACGATCCCCATTTCGATCAGGCTGTCCACCAGTTCGTCGAACCAGCCGGAGGGATATTCTTCGTCTCTGGGGATGGAGAGAACTACTTCGTCCACCCATTCCCGACACAGAACATTCAACACGGTATCTTTGCTGGCGGTAATGGGAATCCCTCCGATGTCTTCGCCCGTTCTGTCCTCGTCTAACAGACAAAGGCCGGTGATTTTGTACTTGGCCATACGATCCGTCCGGTACCGCTGGATGACATCCTCCACCCGCCGTTTTGTGCTGACGATATACAGCGCCTTACGCGCTTTGACGGGACGCTTTGCCAAACGGGCTTTCCACCACAGCCGTACCAGATACGACAAAACGATATAATCCACGGCGAAGCTGATTAAGATCACCCGAGAATACATCGTCGTCTCCTTGATGAGAAACAGATAGAAGACGCTGAGAAGCTCTACCATGAGGACGTGCTTCACCGTTCGCGAAAACTCCTGATATAGCCCTCGGCCAAGTACGTTCTTCATGGTCTGTCCAATGATGGCTGCCACCAGATCCAGAATGGTGAGGACAAGCGCCAGATTCAAATAATTCCTGTCGTGATACGGCCAGACCCAACCGTTTCGCGTCACACAGGCTGCCGCAAAGGCCAGGTTTAAGCACAGGATATCCAACAAAATGAAATCCCCATGCTTCATCCAACTTTGCGAGTTTTTTTGATACATTTCGATCTTTTCCTTCTTCCTCTACATATTTCCTCTACACACTACACTATCTGTTTTCTGCGATCTGCTTTTCTGCCAAGTGCACGTATTACATCAGATCTCGTTTGTTATACGTCTTCCATCGTC
>JAGATO010000210.1 GCA_017621195.1 Bacillota bacterium
ATCCTGTACGCGGTAGTCAATGGTTATCTGGAAATGGTGGAGATCGCCTACATCCGTGAATACGAAAAGGGATTATTTGAGGCGCTGGACGCTACGGCAGACGGCGCTGCGGCCATGAAGGCCATCCGTGAGACGGGAAATCTGGAGGGCGAAGGGGAAGAAGCTCTGAAGCGCGCTCTCAGTGCCTATACGGATGAATTTGTAAAAATAAGAGTGTAAAGCAAGGAGGAATAGCGCATGGCAGGTTCCATGAAGGAAATCAAATCGCGCATCAAAAGCGTAGAGAACACCATGCAGATCACCAAGGCCATGGAGCTGGTGGCGTCCTCGAAGCTGCGCCGCGCCAAGGAACGGGCGGAAAACAGCCGCCCCTATTTCACTACGCTGCGGCAGACGCTCAACGACATCGTGGAGAGCAACACGGAATTTACGTCGCCCTATACCCAGACGCGGGAGGTGAAGCGCACGTGCTACGTGGTCATGGCCGGTGACCGCGGACTGGCGGGTGGCTACAATTCCAACGTGTTTCGGATGATGACCTACCGCATGGGAAGCAGGGATGCCCTGCTGGTTCCCGTGGGACGCAAGGCGATGGAATTCGCCTCCCGCAGCGGGAAGAAGGTCCTGTCCCATCAGTTCGAGGTGGCGGCCGATCTCTCCGTCAGCGACTGCTTCGCCATGGCAAGGCTGCTGTGCGACGGCTTTCGCAGCGGCGACTTCGATGAAGTCTACGTGGGCTATACGAATTTCGTCTCCATGCTGAAGCAGGAGCCGGAGCTGCTGGCCCTGCTGCCGCTGAAGAAGAAGTCGGACATCTACGGAAACATCGGCTTTGAGTATCTGGGCGACAAGGCGCCCAAGCGTGTGAAGCCGGCAGGTCCGCTGACCCTGTACGAGCCGGACAGCGAGACGGTGTTCAACACCATCGTTCCGGAGTACGTGGCCGGGCTGATCTACGGGGCGCTGTGCGAGAGCATTGCCAGCGAACAGGCCGCCCGCAGAACGGCCATGGACGCGGCCAGCAAGAATGCGTCAGAGATGATAGAAACGTTGAATTTGAATTATAACCGGGCACGTCAGGCTGCGATCACCCAGGAGATCACGGAGATCATCGGCGGTGCCAACGGCTGAGGCGGAAGAAAGGAGAAGACCTATGTCTGAACAACATATTGGTAAGGTGATTCAGATCACCGGACCGGTTTTGGATATCCGGTTTCCCGACGGCCAGGTTCCCGCATTGCTGAACGCCATCGAGATCGAGCACGATGGCCAGAAGATTGTGGTGGAAGTGGCGCAGGAGATCGGCGACAATGTGGTGCGCTGCATTGCGATGAACAGTACGGACGGACTGGTCCGCGGCATGGATGCGGTGGATACGGGGGCACCGATTTCGGTTCCCGTAGGGCAGCAGTGTCTGGGCCGCGTGTTCAATCTGTTAGGTGAACCGGTGGACAACAAGCCGGAAGTGGTGACGGCGGAACGGTGGCCCATCCATCGTCCGGCACCCAGCTACGAGGATCAGGAATCCACGACGGAAATTTTGGAAACGGGAATTAAGGTCGTCGACCTGATCTGCCCCTACGCCAAGGGTGGTAAGATCGGTCTGTTCGGCGGTGCCGGCGTCGGAAAGACGGTTCTGATCATGGAACTGATCAACAACGTGGCAAAGCAGCACGGCGGTATTTCCGTATTCACCGGCGTAGGTGAGCGTACCCGTGAAGGAAACGACCTGTACGGCGAAATGTGCGAGTCCGGCGTTATCGACAAGACGGCGCTGGTCTACGGCCAGATGAACGAACCGCCCGGGGCCCGTATGAGAGTGGCTCTGTCCGGTCTGACCATGGCGGAGTACTTCCGCGATGTGAAGAATCAGGACGTGCTTTTATTCATCGATAACATTTTCCGTTTCACTCAGGCGGGCTCCGAGGTATCGGCGCTGCTGGGACGTATGCCCAGCGCCGTAGGTTACCAGCCCACGCTGGCTACGGAAATGGGCGCTCTGCAGGAGCGGATCACTTCGACGAAGAAGGGTTCCATCACGTCCGTTCAGGCGGTTTACGTTCCGGCAGACGACCTGACCGACCCGGCTCCGGCCACGACCTTTACCCATCTGGACGCTACCACGGTACTGAGCCGTGAGATCTCGGCCCAGGGCATCTATCCGGCGGTAGACCCGCTGGATTCCACCAGCCGTATTCTGAGCCCGGAAGTGGTAGGTCAGGAGCATTACGACGTGGCCCGTGCGGTGCAGAGGGTACTGC
>JAGATO010000211.1 GCA_017621195.1 Bacillota bacterium
ACAGAAGAAACAGGAGCAGATCCGCTTGAACGTGGAGCCGAAGGAAATCCCTGTTTCCGAACAACCGTCGAAAAAGGAAGAAAAAACCGAACCGAACGTCGTAAAAGAGGCCGAAAAAGACGTTGAAAAAGAACTCGAAAAGGAAGAATCGGTCGACATAAAAACATTATTGAAAACTATGCGCAAACAGCAGAATGCTGCCGCTGAAGCGGTGAGGGAAGAATCGGTACCTTATCGCGCGTCTCATCCGGAGGTTCCGGCGGAGGTTCCGGCCAATGAGGCCAATGATTCGAACGACCGTGACGCTGTTTTGACGGTTTCTGCTCCGATGAGGATGGACTTCACAAAGCTAACGGTCATGGGAACGTTGTTTTCCACATATATCATGGCTTCCGACGGTCAGTTTTTCTATCTGATCGACCAGCACGCTGCGCATGAACGGGTATTCTACGAGCAGTTTATGGCGCAATATCAGTTGGAAGAAAAACCGGCGCAGATGCTTCTGATGCCCATCGTCAAAGAAGTGGCACCGGCCATTCAGGCTCTGGCAGGACAGTGGCTGGAATGCCTTCGGAAATACGGATTTACGGTAGAGGAATTCGGTCAGAGATCCTATGTGGTCAAAGCCATACCTTTGATGATGAGCCAGTCGGAGGCGGCGGATTTCCTGGATTACTTCTTCGACAACATCGAGGAGGGATTCAAAGCCAAGGATCAGAAGCGGATCGATCAGATCATCACCCGATCCTGCAAGCAGGCGGTGAAGGCCAACGACGTTTTGAAGCCGGAGGAGATTCACAGTCTGCTGGCTCAGCTTTCCACCGTGGAAAATCCGTTCTCCTGTCCTCACGGACGACCTACATTTATTAAATTTTCCAAGTATGAAATCGAAAAGATGTTCAAGCGAGTATGAGAAATCAAGTATTGATTGTGGCCGGTCCTACGGCCGTGGGAAAAACGGAGGCAGCGATTCGGTTGGCAAACCGCTTCGACGGTGAGATCATCTCCGCGGATTCCATGCAAATCTATAAATACATGGACATCGGCAGCGCCAAACCTACGCCGGAAGAACAGAGTCGGGCAGTCCATCATCTTGTGGATGCCGTCGATCCCTCCGTGCCTTTTTCCGTAGCGGAATATCAGACACTGGCCAAAGAAGCTATCCGGGATGTGTTGTCCCGGGGGAAGCTGCCGATCATTTCCGGCGGTACAGGACTGTACGTCAATTCTCTGATCTACGATATGGATTTTTCCAGTCCGCCCGGTGATCCGGCGTATCGCAGAGAGTTGGAAGAACTGGCACAACGGGAAGGAAGCGAAGCTCTGCACCGCCTGCTGGCGGAAAAGGACCCTGCGGCGGCGCGTCGGATTCATCCCAACAATGAAAAGAAGATCGTTCGGGCTCTGGAAATCCTTCGAGAAGGTCAGGACAGGGTGAAGGAGTTCTCCGAATCCTTTCAGCCGACGAAGGACTACGATGTGATCCTGATCGGCCTCGAACGGCCGCGCCAGGATCTGTACGACCGCATCAATCGCCGGGTTGACCTTCTGATGGAACGCGGTCTCGTGGAAGAGGTACAGCGCCTTCTGGACATGGGCCTACAGGAGGCTAACATCTCCATGAAGGGCATCGGATACAAGGAGATCATCGGTTACCTCCGAGGCGAATACGGCCGGGAGGAAGCCGTGGACCTGGTGAAAAAGAATACGCGCCATTACGCCAAACGGCAGCTGACCTGGTTTCGACGCTATGAGACCATGCGGTGGTTCAGCCTGTCCGGCGGGCTTTCCGCGGAACGGAATCTGGAACCCGTGTTCGCCTTTGTAAGGGAGGAATTGGCTCGGTGAAGGAAAGGGAAAAGAAACAACTTCATATCCACAACAAGAGCGACAAGCCGGATAACGTGGTCATGAAAGAGGCTCAGATCGTGGAGGAATGCGAGGCGCTGGAACGGCAGCTTCCCGGCTGGATGAGGGGATATTTCTCCTACATTAAAGGAAATCTCCTTCCCATGTCCCGCCGTGGCTACCTGCAGGACATTCGTTTTTTCTGTCAATATCTCATCGATGAGACCGATTTGACCGAGGCCGGATCCACCCAGAAGATCAGGGAAGAGGAATTCCGACAGATCTGTGCTGCCGATGTCAACCTGTTTTTGGATTACTGCCGCAGATATAAAAAGGAGACCGATAAGGCGGTCTACGTCTATGAAAACGCCAACAAATCCCTGGCGCGAAAGCGCTCTTCCGTGTCGGTGCTGTTCAAATACCTCTATCGAAGCGGCATCATGGAGAAGAACATCACGGATGGGTTCGATCCCATCCGTTTGCCAAAGCCGGGAGAACGGCAGATCAAGGCGCTGCAGGACGATGAAGTCATGCGGATGCTGGATGCCGTCACCACCGGTGAAGGTCTGACGAAGCACGAGCTGGTCTACTGGGAAAAGACCAGGTACCGGGACAAGTGCATTTTACTGTACTTCGTCACCTACGGACTGCGCCTGTCGGAGCTGCAGCAGCTGAACGTCAGTTCCTTCAATTTTTCCCGGGGGGAATTCCTGATCTACCGGAAGCGGGGAAAGGAATCCACCATGCCCTTGAATCAGACTACCATCAAGGCACTTCGGGACTATCTGGATCTGGAACGTCCTTCGGAAGATGCGCTGGACGAGGAGAACCGGGACGCTCTCTTTCTTTCTCTGCAGGGGAAACGAATGACGGAGCGCCAGATCCGCGAGCTGGTGAAGAAATACACTTCGATCTGCATGGATACCACGAGAAAAAACGGCTATAGTCCTCATAAGCTGAGAGCCACCGCTGCCACATCTCTGATCGGCCGCGGAAACGATATATACGACGTACAGGTGCTCCTGGATCACGATAACGTAACCACGACCCAGCTGTACGCCGCTCACAAACTGAACACCAAACGCGACCTGATCAAGAGCTTCGAATGGGGTGAGGATCTGGACGAGTATCTGGATGAAGAAGAATAAAGAACGAACACAAGGAGTAAACTATCATGCAAAAGAACACCTATACGTTACTGCACGAATCCCTGGGTATCGATCCCAAGGTTTTAGACGCCATCGACAAAGCGGAGAAGCAAGTAGCTCCCATCTTTGAAGAGTTGGACGATATCATGACATACAATCAGTACAAGATCCTCAGCGCGTTTCAGAAGCATCGGATCCGCGACGTCAGCTTCCGCTGGACCACTGGCTACGGCTATGACGATCCCGGTCGGGAAGCTATGGAAAAGGTTTACGCGACGATCTTCAAGACCGAGGGTGCTTTGGTGCGCCCGACCATCGTCAACGGCACTCACGCTCTGAGCATCACCCTGCTGGGAATCCTTCGCCCCGGCGACGAGCTGATCTACTGCACCGGAAAGCCTTACGACACTCTGGAAGAGGTCATCGGCATCCGTGGAAAGGGCGGAAACGGCTCCCTGAAGGATTACGGCGTTACGTATAAGCAAGTGGAGCTGAAAGAGGACGGATCCATCGATATCGAAGCCGTCAAGGCGGCCATCGGACCGAAAACGAGAATGATGACTGTTCAGAGAGCCACCGGATACGGCTGGAGAAAGGCCATCACCATCCCTCAGATCGAAGAATGGGCCAAAGCCGTCAAGAGTGTAAATCCGGACATCATCTGCATGGTGGATAACTGCTACGGCGAATTCCTCGATACGAAGGAACCCACGGAGGTTGGAGCCGATGTAATCGCCGGATCTCTGATTAAAAATCCCGGCGGTGGTCTGGCTCTGACCGGCGGCTATGTGGCAGGACGGGCCGATCTGATCGAAAAGATTTCTTATCGCATGACCTGTCCCGGCATCGGCGGCGAATGCGGCTTGATGTTCGACCAGGCCAGAACCATGTTCCAGGGCCTGTTCATCGCACCGAAGACCGTCAACGGCGCTGTCAAAGGATCGATCCTCTGCGCGCAGGTGTTCCAAAACCTGGGCTTTGACGTTCTTCCCAAGCCGGAGGACAGGAGAAGCGACATCATCGAAGCGGTCAAGCTGGGCAGCCCGGAAGCCGTGATCGCCTTCTGTGAGGGGATCCAGGCGGCGGCACCCATCGATTCCGACGTGACTCCGGTTCCCTGGGATATGCCGGGATACGGCGATCAGGTCATCATGGCTGCCGGTGCGTTCATTCAGGGATCTTCCATCGAACTGTCTGCCGATGCGCCCATCCGTCCGCCCTATAACGTCTACTTCCAGGGGGGCCTGACGTACGAACACTCCAAGTTTGGCGTCATCAAGGCACTGCAGGCGCTGTACGATAAAGAACTGATCACGCTGTAGCGCACAGGGGAAAAGAGAATCTGCGGCGTCGGTCCAAAG
>JAGATO010000212.1 GCA_017621195.1 Bacillota bacterium
GAAATGGTTGATTCTGCTGCCCTGATGTGGGGCGGTAACTTGCAATACATGGGAGGAAAAGAACATGGGCTTAGTAACCACAAAAGAAATGTTTGCAAAGGCGCTGAACAGCGATTATGCCGTGGGCGCATTTAATGTAAACAATATGGAAATCGTACAGGGTATCGTAGACGCGGCCAAGGAAGAAAACGCACCGCTGATTCTGCAGGTCTCCGCCGGCGCCAGAAAATACGCCAGACCGGCTTACCTGACCAAGCTGGTAGAGGCTGCCATCGAAGATACCGGTCTGGACATCGTTTTACACCTGGACCACGGTGAAGATTTCGACATCTGTAAGAAGTGCGTGGACGACGGTTTCACCTCCGTCATGATCGACGGTTCCAAACACGAATTTGAAGAGAACATCGCTCTGACCAAGAAGGTCGTAGAATATGCTCACGCTCACGGCGTTGTCGTCGAAGCTGAGCTGGGAAAGCTGGCCGGTGTAGAGGATAACATCAAGGTGGATGCCAGATCCGCCACCTTTACCGTTCCGGAAGAAGCTGCGGAATTCGTAGCCCGTACCGGCGTAGACTCCCTGGCGGTTGCCATCGGCACCAGCCACGGCGCTTACAAGTTCAAGGGCGAACCGTACCTGGACTTCGAACGGTTGGAACAGATCCACAAGCTGCTTCCCGATACGCCGCTGGTTCTCCACGGAGCATCCACGGTACTGCCGGAATTCGTCGCTCGCTGCAATGAATACGGCGGAAACATCCCCGGAGCACAGGGCGTTCCCGAACCGATGATCCTGGAAGCCGTAAAGCACGGCGTATGCAAGGTCAACATCGACACCGACCTGCGTCTGGCCATGACGGCGGAAATCCGTCGCTTCATGATCGAGCACCCGGAAGAGTTCGACCCCAGAAAGTACATGAGCCCTGCGAGAGACGCCATCAAGGCCATGGTACAGCACAAGATCAAAAACGTGCTGAACGCGTCCAACCGCAGATAGTTTTAAACGCGAAGATGAGACTGTAAAGTCTCAAATGATTTCAAATGACGCGACGCCGGTTCCGACAAATGTCGGGACCGGCGTCGCTGCTTTTCACGAAAATATCCAGGTCCACAGGACGGCCAGGGCCAGGACTGTACCATAGGGAACGCCGCAGTGCGACCGCCCTGTGGCCATCATGAAGAGGGCAGAGACTCCGCCCAGGAGGGCTGCCCGGATCATGGACGGAAAAAACAGGGAGGGCTTCAAAGCGACGGCCAGAGCGAAGAAGAGTTTCACGTCTCCCAGACCGAGGGCGGGACGGCCGATCAGACGACGGGGAAGAACGTGGAGCAGAAACGCCGTGAAGGCACAGAAGAGGAGGGGCGGCCACTGCGGAAAACAGGCAGAGGTCACCGCGGGCCCCAGGGAGAGAGGAGCGGTGGTCCATCGCGTCCACGTCAGATAGCACAACCGAAGGAGGCCGAGACAGAAAATGGCGAGGGACCACTGGTCGGGGATCAGGCGGTAGAGAAGATCGGCCAGCGCGATCTGAGCCAAAAGCCAGAGGAGGATCACAATCCACGATCGGGTGAATGCGCCCAAAATGCCGATATGAGCCGTTTTTTCATGGAAGTGGAGGAAGAGTGTCACCAGGAATAAAAGAGCACCAAAACTCCAGGAAAACAGGGACGTGTCACGGGCCAGAGGATGAGGTGAGGTGTCGGCGGTATCGAACAGCCAGGAGGCCGGAAGGCGACGCCATATCAGAAGAAACGTGACTGCGGCAAAAGAACTGCAGAAGATCGATGTGATGAAAGAAAGCATAATCCCTCCCGGATGGATCGGCGATCCGGGCAACAAAACGAGTGGGAATAGATCGCAGAATTCAAATTGAAAAAAGAGCCGCGGCAGACTCTTCTGCAGCGGCTCTTCAGGTTCGATGTTTCAGAACTTGAATCTTATTCGTTGGTTTCGTTTTCAACGTAGTGAACCAGATCACCAACGGTCTGGAATTTTTCTGCAACTTCGTCGGGAATTTCGATTTCATATTCATCCTCGATCGCCATGATGATCTCAACGGCGTCCAGAGAATCGGCTTCCAGATCCTTCATCAGATGGGTCTCCATCGTGATTTCATCGTCTTCGCGACCTAACTGTTCCAGAATAATTTCCTTGATTTTATCAAATACCATAATGTACCTCCGTCAGTTTCAGCAATTTCATTGCAAAACCTATTATAAGCATGAGTTCTTTGGCGCGCAACTATTATTTGAAAAAAAATCGGCTCTCTATGTAAACTTTTCTCGGAAAGAATGCGACATTCACGCGGAAAGTTGAAAAATATTTCGAGAAGAAGGAAAAATTTCCGATATTTTTTCTTAAAATATAAAATCGAACGATTTCTTTCGATTTTACAGCGGAACCTTCGGTCACTGGCCGTCACCGCACTGTTCCTGCAGCTGCATCCACTCGTCGTAGGTCCGTTCCAGATCGGCTTTGGCCGTCTCCAACCGCTGGCTGATCTCCGCGGATTTTTGGAAGTCGGTGTAGATCTCTTCCAGGCAGAGCTGCTGTTCCAGATCGGAAATGGTGTCCTCCAGATCGGCGATTTCCTGCTCTGCGGCAGCCATCCGCCGTTCCAGCCGGCGACGCTGCGCCTGCTGATCCTTCACCGCCTGGCGTTCCATGGCCCGTTTTTCTTTGTCAGTCAGCTCGCCAACGGTGGTCGCAGAGGATTTGTCACCCGATGCAGAGGCAGCGAAATTACCGCCGGAGAGCTTGCCGAACGCAGCGCTCTGGGCCATTTCGTTCAGGTAGCTCTTTCCGGAACCGATGGACTCCTTCTTTTCCAGATAGTAGTCGTAGCCGCCCGCATACGGGGTCAATCCGCTGTCCGACAGTTCTACGATCTTTGTGGAGATCTTGTTCAGGAAATAGCGGTCGTGGGAGATCACCAGAAGCGTTCCCGGATATTCCAGAAGGGCGTCCTCGAAGACTTCCTTGGAAGCGATGTCCAGGTGGTTGGTAGGCTCGTCCATCAGGAGACAGTTGGCGCCGGACATCATGATCTTCAGCAGGGACAGCCGGGCCTTTTCACCGCCGGACAGATCGCCTACGTATTTGAACACGTCCTCGCCACGGAACAGAAAGCGGCCCAGAAGAGAGCGCAGCTCCGTCTCCGTATACAGGCGGTAGGTGTTGTGAAGCTCGTCCAGCACTGTATTGGAGTTGGTCAGAAGCTGTTGCTCCTGATCGTAATAGCCGAATTCCACGTTGTGACCGATGCGCACGAAACCGCTGTCAGGCTCCAGTAGGCCCAGGATGATCTTCAGAAGGGAGGTCTTTCCTACGCCGTTGGGACCCACCATGCAGACCCGCTCTCCCCGCTTGATATCGAAGTTTACGTGAGAGAAGAGGTGACGGACGCCGGTCTCATCCGGAAAGCTTTTGGACAGGTCTTCGCCGAAGAGAACGTCGTTTCCGGAGGGGACGTTTTCCTTGAAGCGGATCTTCAGCCTGGCGTTCAGCTGCTGGGGCTTTTCCATAACTTCCATGTGGGCCAGTCGCTTTTCCCGGGACTGGGCTCGCTTCGCCAGCTTTTCCGTGCCACGCTCCTTGAACTTCCGGATGATGTCTTCCTGCTTTCGGATCTCCTCCTGTTGGGCTTCATACCGCTTTAGGGCATCGGCGGTCAGCATTTTCTTCTTTTCGGTGTACTGGGTGTAGTTTCCGTCATAGCAGGTCAGCTTGTGCTGTTCGATATCGAAGATGCGGTTCACCGTCTGGTCCAGAAAATATCGGTCGTGAGAGATCAGAACGATGGTTCCGGGATAGGCCTTCAGATACTGTTCCAGCCATTTGAGCGTTCCGATGTCCAGGTGGTTGGTGGGCTCGTCCAGGAGAAGCAGGTCTGGCTTCTTTAGCAGAAGCGCAGCCAGAGCCAGTCGCGTCCGCTCACCTCCCGACAGCAGCTGTACCGGTTTATCGTAATAGTCGGGCGGAAAGGCCATGCTGTTCAAAATTCCGTGGATCTCGCTCTTGTAGCTGTAACCGCCGCGGCGGTCGAATTGGGCGGTCATGTCATCGTACC
>JAGATO010000213.1 GCA_017621195.1 Bacillota bacterium
GGTGTCAACGAAGGCATCATCATCCTGGCGGCAACCAACCGTCCCGACGTACTGGATCCGGCTATCCTGCGTCCCGGCCGCTTCGATCGGCAGGTGGTCATCGGCGTTCCCGACGTGAAGGGACGCGAGGCGATCTTTAAAGTGCACTCCAGAAATAAGCCGCTGGACGACGAGGTCAACCCGGAGATTCTGGCCCGCAGAACACCGGGATTTACGCCGGCGGACATCGAAAACCTGATGAACGAGGCGGCCCTGCTGACCGCCCGTCGAAACGGAAAGAAAATTCACATGGCTGAGATTGAGGAGGCCATCACCCGCGTCATCGCCGGACCGCAGAAGCGCAGTCGCGTGATCAGCGAGCCGGAGCGCCGTCTAACCGCCTTCCACGAAGCCGGTCACGCCGTGGTTGCCGCCTGTCTTCCCAACACCGATCCGGTGCATCAGGTCACTATCATGCCCCGGGGAAGAGCCGGAGGCTTCACCATGATTCTGCCGACAGAGGATAAGTACTACGCCACCAAGACGGACATGGAAGAGCAGCTGATCCACCTGCTGGGTGGCCGCGTGGCGGAAAAGCTGGTTCTGGGAGATATCAGTACCGGCGCTTCCAACGACCTGGAACGGGCGACGGCCATCGCCAGAGACATGGTGGTCCGCTACGGCATGACCGATGCCGTAGGCCCCGTCAATTTCAGCAATGGCGACGAGGTGTTCCTGGGACGGGATTACGGTACGCGACAGAACTATTCCGAGGAGCTAGCAGCCAAGATCGATGCGGAGATCCGCCGGATTCTGGACAATGCCTTCGATCGGGCGGAACATCTGCTGACGGAGCACATGGCGCAGCTGCAGCTGGTGGCCGAGACGCTTCTGGAAGTGGAGACGCTGGACGGCGCTCAGTTCCAGGGACTGTTCGACGGAACGAAGACGAAGGAAGACGTGGTTCGCGAGCTGAAGGAGATCGCTGACAAGAATAAGAAGGTAGCCGAATCGGAACAGGCACAGGTGAAGAAGGATACGGAAGCGGAAGCAAAGCTGCGGAAGGCCGCCGAAGACCTGGGAATGGAAGTCGTCGGCGAAATCCACATAGAGCGCGGATGCAAAATCGATCCGGAAGATAAACAAAGAAAAGAGGACGATCATCCAGACGCACAATAAGGAATGCGGAGGTGAAATACAGTGGCAGAAACATTTTCCAACAGTTTAATTAATAATAGTATTTTTCATCTGCTGAATTTTGAAAAGTATAGCAATTTCCAGGCAGCCGCCCGAGAGGCCGCCATCAACAACAACTTCCAGCTGGTGCTGTTCTCTACCGATTTCAATACGGTGTTCAGCGTGGAAACGAAGCACAATACCAGCATCGAAGAAGCCGTCCGCTACCGTCTGGCCGCCAATGTGGAGAAGAACCAGAAGAGCGCCCGGGTGGACGTAAACGGCCTTCTGACCTACTGGGGGCCCATCAACATCAGCGGTGTGCGCCACTATCTGATGCTGGTGGATAACGACGATTCTTACTCTCAGGAGGAGATCGCCAAGCTGGCGGAAATCATCGAGCTGGCCATGGGCATGTGGAATTACCGGCCGGAACGGGACATCACGGCGGAGTTCATCAAGGCGCTGCGCCGCGGAAATCGCTCCCTGGCCTACAGCCTGAAGAGCGAGTCCGATTTTGCAGAGGAGAAGATCTCCGGCGTCTTTTTCGTTCCCGGGGTGTCCGGAGAGGAGGGACTGAAGATCGTCTCCGACTTTGAAAACAGGTGCGGCATCCGCGACGTGAAGATCGCCGAAAGCGACGAAATCTGCGGCGTCATCTTCGAGCGGATCGGAGCAGGGAAGGAAGAACGAAGCTACGGCGAAGAGCAGTGGAAGGAAGTGGCCGCCCGGATGAGGGAAGCGGGAGCGAAGATGACGTTTCACGTCAGCGAGCTGGACGGCATCGAAGATGCCTGCAACGCGTTTACGATCATCAATGAGACGGAGCCCTTTATCCAGCTGATCTTCCCCTATAAAAAATCCTTCTCCAAATACGAGCTTGCCATGGCATCCAACTGTGTCAACATCTGCCTCAACGGCGGAGCGGTGAAGAAGAACTATCTGGATCTTCTGAAGCCCTTCAAGAACGCCGGAGAAGGAAAGGTGAGACAGCTGATGGATACGTTGGAAACCTTCGTTCTGGACGCCGGCATGTCCACGGCCAAGACGTCGCGGCTCATGGAGATCCACTCCAATACGGTGCAGTACCGGCTGAAGAGGATCAAGGAGATCTTAGGTGTGGACATCACCGGAAATACCATTGTGCCGGGCCTGATGATGGCGCTGGCCATCGCCCGGATCGAAAAGATGGTCAAAACTTTTTAACGCATTACAACGATGGGAGCAAAGACAAATATGTTACTGGCATTTGACGTAGGAAACACAAACATTGTACTGGGAGTATTCAAGGACGGACAGCTGATCCAGAACTGGCGCATGGAAACCGATACCGGAAAGAGCGCCGACGAATACGGCATGATCGTCAACCAGCTGTTCCGCTATGAGGGATTAAAGACGGAGGACGTGAAGGATGTGATCATCTCCACGGTAGTTCCGCCGGTCCTGTTTACGCTGCAGCATTTATCTACGAAGTATTTCCACCGGCGTGCGATCGTCATCGGGCCCGGAATCAAGACCGGTCTGGTGGTCAAGTACGATAACCCCAAGCAGGTTGGTGCCGACCGGATCGTCAACGCGGTGGCGGCCCTGGCAAAGTACGGCGGCCCGCTGATTATCATCGACTTCGGAACGGCTACCACCTTCTGCGCCGTTTCTGACAAGGCGGAATATCTGGGCGGTACCATCGCCCCCGGTATCAAAATTTCCTCCGATGCGCTGTTTGAAAAGACGGCCAAGCTGCCGCGGGTCGAACTGGAAGCACCGGGACAGGCCATCTGCAAGAACACCATCGAAAGCATGCAGTCCGGTCTGGTCTACGGCTACATGGGTCTGGTGGAACACATCGTGGCCAGAATGCGCAAGGAATTAAAAGAGACGTATCACATTGAAAAAGAGCCGAAGGTCATCGCCACCGGCGGTCTGGCAACCATGATCAACAGCGGTGTGGACTGCATCGACTGCGTGGACAAGATGCTGACGCTGGAAGGATTGCGGATCATCTACGAAAAGAACCGTCCTCTGGGCTCTGGAAAGGGAAAGCAGGAGTGCGAGTAGGATCGAAGCCGGAGCTTTCTCTGGGAAATGTGACCCTGGACAATCCCTTTCTGCTGGCTCCTCTGGCCGGAGTGACGGACAGCGCCTTCCGCAGCATCTGCAAGGAACAGGGCGCTGCTCTGGTCTATTCGGAGATGGTCAGCGCCAAGGGATTGTACTACAACGATAAGAACACGGAGTATCTTCTCTCCCTGCGGGAGGAGGAACTGCCGGCAGCGTATCAGATCTTCGGTTCGGAACCGGAGATGATCGCTTTTGCGGCAGATCGCCTGAAGGAGAGAAAGAACTGCATCATCGATATCAACATGGGTTGTCCCGTGCCCAAGGTGGTGAAAAACGGGGAAGGCTCTGCCCTTCTGAAGCGGCCGGAGCTGGCCCAGGAGTTGGTGCGTGCGGCGGTGCGAGCTGCCGGAAAGCCGGTGACGGTGAAGATGCGCATCGGCTGGGACGACGAATCCGTCGTGGCGGCGGAGTTTGCCAAAGCCATGGAGGAGGCAGGCGCGGCAGCGGTTGCCGTTCATGGGCGCACCAGAGAGCAGTTCTATACGGGAACGGCGGACTGGTCGCAGATCCGCGCGGTGAAGGAGGCTCTGTCCATTCCCGTCATCGGAAACGGCGACGTTTTCTGCGGAGCGGATGCGCTGCGGATGATGGAGGAGACGGGCTGCGATTTCGTGATGATCGCCTGGGGCGCCATGGGCAACCCCTGGATCTTTCGGGAGGCCATCGCCCTGTGGAACGGTGAGACACCGGAGCCGGTGAACCGCCAGGAGCGGTGGCGGACGGCATCGGAGCACTTTGACCGGCTGTTGGCCGACAAGGGGGAGTACGCGGCCGTACGGGAAATGCGAAAACACGTGGGCTGGTACACCAAGGGACTGCCGGGCTCGGGAAAGCTGCGGGGACGGGTCAATACCATCACCGATGCCCGGGAATTGCGAACTGTCATAGCGTCGCTGTAAATGGGATGAGCATGAGATCGCATCGCCGTCAATTGTATGGGCATGAAATAGTATCGCAGTAAAGTTTGAATGAAATTTTGCATGAAATAGAGCTGAGAGTTATATAGTAAGGTAAGTAAGAAAAATGTTAGATGTTACACTGAGAGTCATTTCCGTATTTTTGATCATTCTCATGGGCTTTGTGGCCTATAAGAAAGGGATGGTGGATCGGAAAGGGTCCAAGGTTCTGTCCACTGTGATGATGAATATCGGTGCGCCCTGTTTGACGCTGTATACGGTATCGTCCCACGAGATCAATCCCGAAATCTGGAATGCCATGAAGATCGGTCTTCTGGCGATGCTGGTCTACCACGTGGTGGGAGCCGTCTTCGGCTTCGGAATCACGAAAGCACTTCGACCGCAGCGGCAGGATTTCGGTGTTTACTGGGCGGAGCTGACCTTTTCTAACAGCGGGTTTTTGTGCTTTCCCATCTGTCTGGCCGTCTTCGGTGAAGAGGTGTTCTTCTACGCGGTGATCATGGGTCTGGTGGTGACGCTGGCCATGTACACGCTGGCCATTGCCCAGATCTGCTATTCTCCGGGAGAGGCGGGGAGCTCCGTGAACTGGAAGGGACAGCTGAAGAACCTTCTGAGCCTGCCGACGATTTCGGCAGTGGTGGGGTTTGTCATGTTCGTGCTGAACATCCAGCTTCCGGATTTTCTGATGGACACCTGTGAGACCGTGGGAAACCTTTTGGTTCCGCTGTCCATGTTGGTCATCGGAATTCAATTGGGTGACAGTAAGCTGGGAAATATGCTGACCAACTGGCGCTATATGGTGTACTCGGCCCTGCGTCTTCTGCTGTGGCCGGTGGCCACCTTTGCCGTCTGCATGGCATGTTCTCTTCCGCCGGTGGTCACGACGGTAATGACGCTGGTGGAAGCCATGCCGGCCGGTTCGCTGCCGGTGGTCTTTGCGGAGCAATACGGAAAGAACAGCAAGCTTGGCGCGGAGTTGGTGTTTGTATCCACGCTGCTGTCCATCGTGACGATTCCCATGGCCTGCATTGCGCTGACGTATTACCTGCAGATGGTGGCGTAGCTGCGCCGGAAATCCGCCCACAGGGCGGGTGCCGCAGTCCGCACATATTTTTTGAGGAAGAATAGGGCGAAAGAATTGACATTCTGCGCTCTTTCGGGTAAAATTCATTGAATATACCAAATGGTTATGTAGAAAAGGAGAAATTTCAATGGCTGAAGAAATCCTGCTGACCCGGGACGGGTACGATAAAATTGTAAAGGAACACGAAGAACTGGTCTCTGTTCGCAGAGCGGAAGTGGCCGAGAGAATCAAAGAAGCCATTTCTTACGGAGATATTTCCGAAAACGCTGAATACGATTCCGCCAAGAACGAACAGGCGGAGCTGGAAGAAAGAATTTTGAAGCTGGAAAACATGATGCGAAAGGGAAAGATCATCGAGGACGATGAACTGACCGGCGAACACGTCAATCTGGGCCTTACCGTCAAGGTAAAGGACCTGGATATGGACGAGGTCTTTGAATACAGCATCGTGGGCTCCACGGAAGCAGATCCCTTCGAGGGACGGATCTCCAACGAATCTCTGGTGGGTAAGGAACTGCTGGGGAAGAAGGTAGGAGATATCGTAGAGATCAATGCGGAAGTCGGTCTGATCCGTTACGAGGTGCTTGAAATTTACAAGCAGCTGTAACGGTATGGACTGCATATAAATACGTGCAGAAAAGAGTGGCTGTCCCTGTGTAAGGGAGGAGCCGGAAAGAGGTAAGCTATGAGCGAAGAAAAGAACATCAATGGACAGGCTCCTGAAGTTGAGGAGCTGGATCTGAACGAACAGAGACGCATTCGTCGCGAAAAGCTGGCCAAGCTTCAGGAAATGGGAAGAAACCCCTTTTTACACGAAACGTGGCCGGTAGACCACCACAGCAAAGAAATCAAAGACAATTTTGAAGAAATGGAAGGAAAACGGGTTGTGATGGCCGGTCGTATGATGGCCAAGCGCAACATGGGTAAGGCTTCCTTTATCGATATTCAGGACAAGGAAGGACGGATCCAGTGCTACGTGAGACAGGATGCCATCACTCCGGAGGAATATCAGATCTTCGTCACCTATGATCTGGGCGACATTCTGGGCATCGAGGGCGAGGTATTTAAGACGCGTCACGGCGAGATTTCCATCAAGGTGGACAAGCTGGCGCTGCTGTCCAAGTCTCTTCAGCCCCTGCCTGACAAGTGGCACGGCCTGAAGGATCAGGATCAGAGATACCGCCAGAGATATGTGGATCTGATCGTCAATCCGGAGGTTTGCGATATGTTCCGCAAGAGATCCGCTATCATCCACGAGGTACGCCGCGTTCTGGAAGAGGACTTTGGCTATCTGGAAGTGGATACGCCGATTCTGGTTCCCATCGCTGGCGGCGCTGCTGCCCGTCCCTTCAACACCCACCACAATACGCTGGATATGGATCTGAAGATGAGAATTTCCAATGAGCTGTATCTGAAGCGTCTGATCGTAGGCGGTCTGGACCGTGTTTACGAAATGGGTAAGATGTTCCGAAACGAGGGCATGGACAGAAACCACAACCCGGAATACACCGGTATGGAATGCTACATGGCCTACGGAAATATGGAAGACACCATGGAAGTCACCGAGCAGGTGGTTTCCAAGGCTGCGCTGAAGGCCAATGGTTCCATGATCATCAACTATCAGGGAAAGACTTTCGATCTGACGCCTCCCTGGAGACGGCTGACCATGTCTGACGCTGTCAAGGAAATCACCGGCGTTGACTTCGATCAGATCGTCACCGACGAGGAGGCCCGCGAAGCGGCCAGAGTCTACGGTAAGAAGGTGGGTCAGGAGATGGAAGAAAAGGATCTGGCTCACTGGACGAGAGGAAAGATTCTGGCGGAGATGTTTGAGGAATACTGCGAAGACGTTCCCGGCTATCTGGACGGACCGGTCTTCGTCATCGGTCATCCGGTGGAAATTTCCCCGCTGTCCAAGAGAGATCCCAAGGATCCCAGAATTACCCGTCGCTTTGAGGCCTATGTGAACGGCTGGGAAATCGCCAATGCGTTCTCCGAGCTGAACGACCCCATCGATCAGTACGAGCGCTTCAAGGAACAGCAGGCGCAGTTGGACACCGGCGAGGACGAAGAAGCTCATCCCATGGATGAGGATTTCGTCAACGCGCTTGAAGTGGGTATGCCTCCCACCGGCGGTCTGGGCATCGGTATCGACCGCGTGATCATGCTGATCACCGACGCGCCTTCCATCCGGGATATCATCCTGTTCCCCACAATGAAGAGCCTCGATAAGTAATTTGGCAAAAAAGCCAGTATTTATGCGGGTTTCAGGGGTTCTGAAAACCTAAAAAACTTACACCATACACCACGCTTACACCAATTGGTGCAGAAGTTTGTGCAGAGGTGGAAAAATCGCAAAATTAAATAAGAATACTGCCACCGGGTAGTGAATGTTAAGCATTCGATTATACATCGTTAGGTCTTAGAAGATGTATAGTCGGATGCTTATTTTTTTGGAGGAAATGATGAAAAGAATAAATTTATTATTAAGCTACTTTAAGAAAGAAGAAATTATATTATGGAGTTCTTCTGTAATTCTGATATTGGTTTCGTTTGGTATATTCGATAGAGAAAACTTCTTAACGCTTGTAGCTTCATTGATAGGAGTTACATCGTTAATTTTCAATGCAAAAGGTAATCCTTTTGGACAATTTCTAATGGTTATTTTTAGTGTGCTGTATGGAATTATTTCATTTACTTTTTCATATTATGGCGAGATGATAACCTATCTTGGAATGACAGCACCAATGGCTGTTGTTGCGTTAATCTCGTGGCTGAGAAATCCTTATCAGGGAAACAAAGCAGAAGTAAAGGTTAATCGTATAAAGAAGAACGAGTATATCTTTATGTGGTTTATAACTGTCATCGTAACAATTATTTTCTATTTTGTTTTAGAGTATTTTGACACAGCCAATATCATACCAAGCACCATATCAATAACAACAAGTTTCTTGGCTGTTTATTTGACTTTTAGACGAAGTCCATATTATGCAATCGGATATGCAGCGAATGATATTTTGTTAATTGTTTTATGGGTATTAGCTTCTTTTGAAAATATGGCGTATGTGTCGGTTGTAGTGTGTTTCATAGCTTTTCTTGCAAATGATATTTATGGTTATCTGAGTTGGTGCGAGATGGAAAAAAGACAAGCTGTTTAACAAATCGCAAACTTCAAAGAAAACTCTTTCCCCACTATAATGAAATCGCAAGGGTAGGAGTGGATTTGCTATGAGTAATAGTTTATCGAAAGTACATCCGGAACTTATCTCGGAATGGTCGGATAGGAACGATCCGAGCCGGTTTTTCACAGATAACCTTGACTTTTTGAAATGTTGACATATAATATAAACAAAATTATCATAAAATATATTATCATAAGGAGATACGAGCATGGAATTTATAGGTCGAAAAGCGGAACTGGCAAAGCTGAACACAGAATATGAGCGCAATGGCAGTTTCGTGGTCATCTATGGACGACGCAGAGTTGGTAAAACAACGCTGATCAAAGAGTTTCTGAAAAAGAAAACAGCCTTCTACTTCCTTGCAACGGAAGAACTTGAATCTCAGAGTATGAAACGTTTGGCCGGCGTCGTTGCCCGTACAACGAAAAACTCATATCTGCAGAAAGCGGCATTTACGGATTGGCTGGATCTGTTCCAGGTGATTGCTGATTATAAGCCGGAAGAAAAGAAAGTTCTGGTCATGGATGAGTTTCCGTACCTGGTAAAGACCAATCCGGCGTTCCCATCTATCTTACAGAACGCTTGGGATGAAATTCTGAAAGACAGCAATGTAATGTTGATCCTGTCGGGTTCCCTGATCGGTATGATGCAGAAACATGCTCTGTCCTATGACAGTCCTCTGTATGGCCGCAGAACTGCACAGATGCGTCTGGCTCCGCTGTCGTTTACGGATATATATGCCGTTCAGAACATACCGTTTGAACAGGCAGTGGAACAGTATGCTGTGACGGGCGGTGTTCCCAAGTATCTGGAGTTTTTTGAGGATGAACGGGGACTTGAAGAACAGCTCAAAGATGCGGTTTTATCCAAAAGTGGATTTTTGTATGAGGAACCAAACTTCCTGCTGAAAAGTGAATCTGTTACAGCAGTGAACTATTTCTCCATCATCAAGGCAATTGCAGATGGAAACCACAAGCTGGGCAAGATTGCCGGTGTGCTGGGACAGGAAACTTCCGCTTTGACGCCATATCTGTCTACACTTGCGGATTTGGACTTCATCGAAAAGAAAACGCCGGTAACAGAAAAGAACCCGGAAAAATCCCGTAAGGGACTGTATTTCATCTCGGATAATTTCATTCGGTTCTGGTTCCGCTATGTTTATCCCTATAAGGGTGAACTGGAACTGGACAATATGCAGATTGTTTTGGATGAAATCAGAAAAGACTTTGTAGAGAAATTCGTAGCATTTGCTTATGAGGACATTTGCAAAAATATATTTGCAGAGTTGTGCAAGAATGGGGAGATTTCTTTTGTGCCATCCCGTATCGGCTCCTATTGGCTGAATGATTACGACGGCGACACGGAAATCGATGTAATGGCGGTAGATCATCAGAACAAGCGGATATTTGCCGGGGAATGTAAGTAC
>JAGATO010000214.1 GCA_017621195.1 Bacillota bacterium
AATGATCAATTTTCCCATGTAAAACAACGTACGGTTAATGTAATTCTTCAGATGGTTCACCTGCATCTCCAGATCGATGATCAGTCCGCTGCTCAGGCGTACCTTCAAATCCAGAATCGACGCCTTTCCTCCCTTGTAATCCGCTGCAATCAGCGGGTTTTCGCATTTTACGGACTCGATGGGATCGCCCTCCCTCTGTAAAAGCAAGGTCAATAACGCCTTCAAAGCCGCCTGACTTCTCGGCGTATCCTGGCCGAGCACCGCCTTGAATACAAAGTCGCTGGTCATCTTCAGCAGCGGCATCGGCTCGTCTTTCCTTTCGGTTTCGCGTTCATTTCTCATGTAGCTTTGCATAATGTAGTCGCTCATAGTTGGTCTCCTCCGCCCAAATTACCTCTCTTTTCTGTTGATTCGTTTCAGGAAAAACACAGCGCATGAAAGATTCACTCAGAACATGAATCATAGTTTTCAAATGTAAATCTCAAATTATTTTTCTATATTTTTCCTTATCTATATGCTACTATATCTTCTATAATTTGTCAATCTATAAACAACAAAACCCCACTGAAAAGTTTCATCTATGAAGCGATATCCTTGTTTTTATGGCAACCGGTCGGTCTTCGGCCGTCGGACAACGTGCGAAAATATAACAGCATAAAGTAAAAAACCTGCCGACGCACGGCACAGAAATCTGCGCCATACACCGGCAGGCAAGCGTGTGTGAATTTACTCAGTTAGATGGACACCGGCGCCAGCCACTTCTTTACGGTTTCGATGTTGAAATCGATGGCTTCGGCAATGTCCTCCAGCGACAGGCCTTTCTTGTTCATGCGAATGGCAGTGGCCTTCGCCTGTTCTATGACACCTTCCTTGCGGCCCTCCTTGCGGCCCGCTTCGCGGCCAATGGCTTCGCCTTCTTCACGGCCCCTATTCTCAATCGCATCGCTCAGGTTACACATGGTACTCACCTCGCTCTCCATCTCTTTGACCATAGCTATGTTATAGTTCTCACTGAGAATTTGTTTCTTTTCTTCCAGTGGCAGCTTCGTAGAAAACAGCGTACTCAGCAGATGCGATGCGCTCGGTTCGCTGTTTCCATCGACTTCGCCCAGATTCAGAACCACCACTTCCATCAGATCGTTATTTTCTTCTTTTACATATGGTTCCCCCAAAATTGGCTTTTCAATCACCTGGTAGCAGAACATTCCATTCTGTCGGCACTTAGCCACCGAAGGACAGATCCAAATGGAATAGACCTTCTGAATCTTTTCGTAGTGTTCGTTTGTAAATACGGTACCATGCTGTTCTGAAATCATCCTCGCACAATAGTATATCCCGCGAGTCACCAATTCGTACCCCGGCTTGTCTTTTGTCCGGATCTCCAAAATTCGCTCCCAATATTGCCTCCATTCAATGTGCGGTAGTGGAATTTCTCTTTATTATCATTGATTTTACCTATATTATTGGGGGTGCAATAAGCGAAAATACAGATTTCCGATTTTCCTATAAAAAAGCGAATTGAGCGTGAAAATGATAGGATTTTGACGCAAGGCGGCATTCCCTCACGGACAGTCGACTATTAATCATAGAACCACTCCAAAACAACCTGCCCCTGACCACATTTCGTACACACGGCTTGACCGCCACATCCCAAGTACAACTTAAATTTTTTATTTCCACAGCAGAAACATTCCTCTTTCGTTGCAATCCGTATTTCGGTCTTGTTTGCTGCACCACCGGCTACCATTTCCAGATCCTTATCCTGCATGATTTCCATCTTCGTTCACCCTTCTTTTTCTCACAAATTCATTTTTTCTTTCACCCGGCGTACACCACATCATCAGAATTTTATTACTTCCGGCTCATGGGTAAACGCAGAAATCGTAGCCACGCCGTTCTTGAAATAGAGCACCTCTGTGCTTCCTTCGTCCGCAGCATACATCTTCTTCAATTCCGGATACGCATCCAGCATGGATTCTCTCGCTTCGATACGGTCATCTTCTACCAGTTCGCCCGCGACGCGAATCCATTCTCCTTTCTAAATCAATCCCTGGGGGTGACGGATGACCACGCGCTTTCCTGTCAGTTTCCCCAGAAACGTCTGCGTCATATTCCGTTCTGCCACTCTGGAAAACTGATAGAATACGGCTTTGTACCGATCCAACTCCCCGTGGCAGATCCTCGCCCACAGATTGGGCCGATAACGGACGATGATGGACAGGGCATAGAGAATCATCACCGCATAGACCTCCCAATCCTGTGTCAGGCCAAACAGCGGCCGCAGAACCATACTGGCGCTGAGGCCCTTGTGAGTCTTGTACACATCGTAGTGATGCTGGTCCTCCCCGTGATGAACATAGACCCTCCATCCCCTGGAATGGGTCACATTGTCCTCATATGGCCCCACCACCGTTTGATCCCGAAATACCTCGTTCACCAGCGTTTCCGATGCCCGCTCCGTCAGGTCGATCATGTTCACATAGCTTCCGGGATAGGTTCTATGATAATACGTTTCTTCTGAAAATCCCCTTCTCCAGTTAAGACCGGTGTCGTAGGACGGCAGCAGATACCCCGGTCGAAATCCATCGTCCACTTCCAGTAGGATATTCTCCAACTCGGGAATACAATACAACAGCTGATTCAGAGAGATATGCCAGGAGGACTGTTGAGCCGCTTTCTTTGAATCCGGAAATTCGCTGACATCCACGCCCCGGTGAGAGAGCCAAGCCTGAAAGAGCCCCTGTCGGAACACGCCGATCTGAAACTCCTCCAGCCCGGCATCCGCATCTCCGAAGGTGGCCATGCCGTGACCATTCTTGGTCACCGCCTCAATTTCTTCCAATTTTTGATACTGGTCACCGTATACCAGCATTTCTGCCTCCATCAATGCAATGGTACCGTAGTACAGGTTCAACATGCGCTGTGTGATATTCTCCGTGGACGCATTGTCATAATAATCGATGGCATTCTGCACCAAATACGACACGCCTTGGGCCTTGGCCTCGATGACAGAACGCTCCCAAGTCTGACCTCTTTGCGCGGCGTGGTATTCCACGGATCTGGCGGCAACCGCTTTGCTGATCAGCGCCCGCAGCTGTGTGTAAATCTGCTCCATGGGATTTTCTTCGACGATGTGAATCACCCGTTCTTCCCGGGTTTCCTCCGTTACAGCCATCTCCCCACCGAAGCGCGGCGCAATTCCCAGTGCTTCCATGTGCCAGTCGGTGAGAACATAGCGGAATTCCGACTCGGGAAGCACCGGCACGGCGCACCCCTGGCTGAAGGAATTGTGCGGATCGAAGCCCATTCCGTGAATGAATATGTATTCCACTTCGGCGGAAAGCTGTTGGTACACCGCCCGACTGGTGGATTGG
>JAGATO010000215.1 GCA_017621195.1 Bacillota bacterium
GTGGCGGTATCCACAGCGCTGGTGCTGTCGTCCAGGATCAGGATCGGAGGTCGTTTCAGCATGGCCCGAGCGATGCACAGCCTCTGCTTCTGACCGCCCTATACGTTGACGCCGCCCTGCTCGATCCAGGTATCGTAACCGTCGGGGAACCCTTCGATGAAGTCCGCGGCGCAGGCAGCTCCCGCCGCCTGGCGGATCTCTTCGTCCGTAGCGTTTTCATTTCCCCAACGCAGATTTTCCTTGATGGTTCCGGAAAACAGTGTGTTCTTCTGCAGTACCATGCCGATCTGCTCCCGCAGCTCCTGCAGAGGATAATCGCGCACGTCGATGCCGTCGATCTTCACGCAGCCGCCCGCCACATCGTACAATCGGGGAATCAACTGGATCAGAGAGCTCTTTCCGGCTCCTGTACCTCCGATGATAGCGATCACCTGACCCGGTTCCGCCGTAAAGGAAATATCGCTGAGCACTTCGTCGCCGCCTTCGTAATAGTGGAAGCTAACATGCTCAAACTCCACCTTTCCACGGATCCTGTGTCCCTGTACCGATCCCTCGTCCTTCAGGTCCACCTCTGTCTCCAATACCTCTCGGATGCGCTGGAACGATGCGCTGGCTCTGGACAGCATGATGAACAGCATGGATACCATCATCAGCGACATCAGGATCATGAAGATGTAGTTCAGAAATGCCGTCAGCGTGGCTACGTCCAGATCTCCCCCGATGATCTGGCGTCCACCGATGAAAAGCACCGCCAGTGTGGATACGTTCATCAGAAGCATCATCAGCGGCATATTCAGAATGACCAGATTCATGGCGCCCAGGGAACGATTCATCAGGGTATCATTGCCCTCGTCGAACTTTTCCTTTTCGTGATTCTGACTGACGAAGGACTTGACTACGCGAACGTTGGTCACGTTTTCCTGCACCGTTCGGTTCAGTCGGTCGATTCCCTTCTGCATCAAGGAGAATCGCGGCATGGCACGGCGGATGATCAACCCCACACAGATCAGCAGGATCGGCGTAGTCACCGCCAGTACCACGGACAGCGACGGACTCATGCGCACAGCCATAATTACGGAAAAGATCAGCATCAACGGTGCTCGAACCAGAAGACGCATCCCCATGGTGCAGATGTTCTGCATCTGCGTTACGTCATTGGTCAGTCGCGTGGTCAGAGACGCCGTAGAGATGGAATCGATATTCCGGAAGGAAAACTCCTGTACCTTATCGAACAGCGCCCGACGCAGATTGGCTGCAAACCCGGCTCCTGCAAAGGCGCTGAAGCGAGAGTTTCCCATGCCGGCCACCACGCAGACCACAGCTACAGCGACCATGCCCAGGCCTGTGGTCCAGACAATCTGCATGTTCCCCTGCTGAATCCCCGGGCCCACGATCCGGGCCATCAGTACAGGCTGAAACACTTCGCCCAAGACATCCACCAGGATACACAGCACAGCAAGCCCTACCTCCCTCCGATAAGGCTTCAGATACGAATACATTCTCTTCAAATTCTATACCCCCTTGGTTCTTTCGCTTTTTAAAAATCTCTCCATATTATCCATCATGCGGCTTTGGAACTCCACCATCTGTTGAAGCTCCTCCTCGGAAAATCCGGCCAACTGAATCGCCTCCAGCTTCTTCATGCACCGGATACTCTCCAGTGCCAGCTCCCGTCCCGTCTCCGTCAGGGCAATTCTGGTACTGCGAAGATCGTCAGGATCCGCCTCCTTCTTTACGTAGCCTGACTTTTCCAGTCTTTTTACCGACGTAGCCACGTTGGCCGCGCTGCAGCACAGCTCCTGCATCAGCTTCCGCTGGTTGCAGCAGCCCTCTTCCGCCAGAATGATCAGGATTCTCATCTGTCCCGGATGAAGCTTGTCCGGTTCTCCCGTCATATGGAAGCGGCACCGCAGAAGCAGCGTGTGAAGCTGCGGAGCCTGACGCAGATATTGCTGTCTCAGATCCATAAGATACCTCTTTCTTTTCCAATTGTTCCGGAACGCATCGTCCGGATGTCCGTCTATCACCTTGAACTCCGAAAAAATAAAAGTAAGTCGATTAACAGTTAACCGACTTACCAATCATACTTCGCTTGGATTCTCTTGTCAATGAAGTTCACAAACTCTTCATATTCTTTTCTATTTCAAGGTCTTCATTCCCTTTTTCGTCTCTGCGGCGATTACGCCGGACAGAGCCACCAGAGCCACCAGGTTGGGGAAGGCCATCAGGGCGTTGAAGATGTCCGCCAGCGTCCAGACGAATTCCACAGTGAGGAAGGGCCCGGCGAATACGGCCAGAACGTAGAGGATCCGGTAAACCTGCACCGGCAGCTTCCGTCCTCCGAACAGATATTCCACGCACCGTTCACCGTAGTAATCCCATCCCAGAATGGTGGTGAAGGCAAAGAATGCCAGACACA
>JAGATO010000216.1 GCA_017621195.1 Bacillota bacterium
CGGTGGGATTGTTGGGCGAATTGATCATCAGTGCCTTGGTTTTCGGCGTGATCAGGGATTCGATCACCTCGGGCTGCATTTCAAAGTTATCTTCCGGTCTGGTAGGAACGCGAACGGCCTTTCCTCCGCAGTATTCCACCTGGGCTACGTAGTTCAGCCACTGGGGATCCTGAATCAGGATCTCATCTCCCTCTTCCAAAAGAACAAGGAAGGTCAGGGACAAAGCGCCCATACCGCCGTTCGTGATGATGATCTCCGTTTCGGGATCGTATCCCACTTCTTTTACGGTGGATTTCTCGGCGATGGCCTGTCTCAGCATCATCGTTCCGGCGTTGGGAGTGTAGTGGGTCTGAGCCTTATCCAGCGCTTCCTTTCCCGCGTCGCACACCAGCGCAGGCGTCGCCATATCCGGTTCGCCGATTCCCATGCTGATGACTCCGGTCATCTTGTTGGCCCGGTCGAACATGGCACGAATGGCCCCCTGTGTCAGTCTCTCTGCCTTTTTATTAATCCATTTCATAAAAATACTCACCTCTGCTCATGAAGATTAAAGAAAAAGATGTGTTGATCATTTGACCTCATTCTATCATCTAAAAAAACGCTTGTCCACCATTCTGCAGAAATTTCTTGTATACAAGTATGCTACATGTTTATCGCGGCAACCGCACGGCTTCCGCCGCGCGTACTCGACGCTGCGCTGCTTTACTGGTCTACGCGCATGATCTGCAGAACTACTTTGGCGATGTTCACCAGATTGTAGACGGCGATCCTCTCTTCCTTGGTGTGTTCCTTCTCCATACCGCAGGACAACACCGCCGTAGTGATACCCTTCGCATTGAAGACGTTGCCATCGGTGGCTCCGCCGCTGTGAGTAATCCAGGGCTTCACGCCGGCCTGACGGCATTTTTCCGCCAGAAACTGCACGTGAGGATGATCGTCGGGATAGTCGTAGGCATCATATTTCTTCCATACCTTACACTCCACCCGGGCTCCCAGCTCGTCGCAGGCCTCCTTCATGCAGCGGACCATATCCTGAATCTGGGCTTCCAGCTTTTCTGCGTTGCGGCTTCTGGTCTCCGCCTCGAAGAGGCAGTGATCCTGCACCACGTTGGTTGCTCCCACCGTGGACAAGGTTCCGATGTTGGCCGTAGTCTCTTCATCGATCCTCTGCAGCTTCATGCGGCTGGCTCCCAGGACTGCCGCTTGCACGGCGCTGACACCCTTTTCCGGATCGGAACCGGCGTGGGATCTCTTTCCGAAAATCTCCGCCCGCATCTGGTAATGTCCCGGCGCCCGGGCAACGATCTTTCCCACGTCGTCGCTGGCGTCCAACACGATGGCCTTCTTCGCCTTCAGTTTGTCGTATTCCAGATTTGCCGCACCTAAGAGACCGTCCTCCTCACGGACGGTGAACACCGCTTCGATCGGACGGTGAGGAATGTTGTTTTCCTGAATCGTGACCAGAGCCTCCACGATGGCGGCAATGCCCGCCTTATCGTCGGCTCCCAGAATGGTATCACCCGCAGCGACGATATAACCATCTCTGATGACGGGTTCCACGTGATTGCCGGGCGTTACCGTATCCATGTGGGAGCTGAACATCAACCGTTCAAAGGATTCATCTCCCGGCAGAAAGCAATATACGTTGTTTCCGTCGGATTCCACCGTTTCACCGGCTCGATCCACGTAGACCTCAAAGCCCAGATCCCGCAGCTCCTGGGCCAGATACCGGCTCATTTCTCCCTCGAAATGAGTCTCGCTTCCGATGCGTACATAGTTCATAAACCGCTCTACTACTCTTGATTCGTCGATCATAATTCCACCCTTTCCGCGCATGCGCGCCCTTTATAACAACCCCAGATAGCTGAGGGTAAAGATGAACAGAAACAAAGTCACACAGGATCCCAGCGTAGTGGCAACGATGATGCCGGCCGTCAGGTCCGCATCACTGTCCATCTGCACCACCAGCGCGTAGGCGCCGATTGCCGTCGGAGAGGCAAACACGGCCAGCAGCGACCCCAGATCGATGCCGCGGAAACCCAGCAGAATGGCCGTTCCCAATACCAACACAGGAACGATGATCAGCTTGGTCACGGTAGTCAGCACCAGCTGGCGCATGCTCTTTTTCACCTCGCTGTAGCGGAACGATGCGCCAAGCACGATCAGAGCCAGAGGCGTTGCCACGGCGGCGATGTCCTTCACCACCGTCTCGCCGAAGGTGGGAAGCTTCCACCCCGTCACCATGAACAGTACGCCCAGTATGGCGGCGTCCAGGAAGGGATTTTTCAATATGTTGATGATGATTTTCTTCGGATGAATTTCGCCCCCGCGGAACACCTCCAATACGATGACCGCCAGGACGTTATAGATGGGAATGACCACGGAGATCAGAAGGCTAGGGACGCTGCCCATGGATTCGCCGAACAGATTGACCACCATGGGAACGCCGAACAGAGTGAAGTTGCTGCGGAAGATGGCCTGAATCATGGCTCCCCGCTTCTGAGGTGTTTTCTCCACCGTCGTGACCAGCAGCAGAGCGGCGAAAAAGACGGCGAAAATCGCTGCGGCCGTAAAGACCATCAGCTGTGGATGCATGGACGACAGTCCGCCCGATGTATAGATATTTTTAAAGATCAGAACCGGGGTAAAACAGATGAAGGTCAGTTTGTTCATCTGCTGCACGGCCTGATCGCTGAGATACCCTTTTTTCTTGAAGTACATTCCCAGAAAGATCGTACAGAACATGGGAACCACTGCATTGAACGAAATCCAAAAGCTGCTCATTGATCTACCTCTCACCTTAGATACAAGAAAAACGCCGCAACCCGACGTCATTCTCTCGCATTTTATCTCTATTGTAACTCAACTTCTGCCGCTTCGTCCAATACAACGTGACCTTAAATTCATAAAAACAATTTATCAGGAGGATTAGAGCTTCATCAACTCCTCCAGGGGAACGTCAGCACCCTGATAGATGACGTTTTCCTGCGTGCGTGCCGAAAATCCGATGGTATCCACCGTTACGTAGATGGTCCGATTGTCCTTTCCCTTATATTTTTTCCATTTCCCGGCCATGCTGACCGTGGTAAAGGACAGGCCCGTCACGTCTTCCTGACTCACCTTCAGAATGCTTTCACACTCCGGGCAGAGAAAATAATAATCCCGCCCCAGAAACTTCCACGCTTCTTTCACAAGCCACCGGGGTTCCTGTGCGTGACAGAAGGGGCAATGGGTCAGATTCTGTTCCGCAAAGCGAAGCGGAATGTTATACATGGTTTTCTCGTCTCTTACAAATCCTCCGGCCATCCTGATTTCTCCTTTTTCATAAAAATTTGGCTGCGGCGAACGCCGCAGCCTTAGAGCAACTTTATCTTTCAATTTCAAACGTTATGGATTTTGTCTTTGTATCGATATGACACATGGCTCCCATTGGGAGTGTCATCATCGGCTTCCCGTGACCGGATTCCACATTGTAGACCACCGGGATATCCAATCCTTCGAACACGTCGGAAAGGCATCGGATCACATCGTATTCCGGACATTCCTCGTTGGTCACCTTCGTGAACTGGCCCAGGATGATGCCGCTGCACTGTTTCAACAGTCCGGCATTTCTCAGGTGATACGCCCACTTTTCGATCTTGCTCATGGGTTCACAGACCTCTTCGATAAACAAGATCGCACCTTTCGTATCCACCTGATACGGTGTTCCTATGCTGGCAGAAAGCAGCGATAAATTTCCTCCGGTCAGGCGGCCGGAGCATCTGCCCTCGTGCAGCACCCGAATCTCTTTTCCTTTCGGGTTTTGGAATGTTACCGTACCTTCGCCGTTGAGAAACGAATACAGGGACGCCTTCGTCTCCTCGTCGAAGTCATCCACCATATTGGAGGAGACCATGGGACCGTGGAACGTTACCAGGCCACAGTTCTGCGTCAGGGCCAGGTGAAGGTTGGTCACGTCGCTGTATCCGACGAAGATTTTCGGGTTTTGGAGGATCAGGTCATAATCCAGATATTCCATAATACGACTGGAGCCATCGCCTCCTCTGATGCAGAAGATGGCGTCCACCTCCGGATCTCCGAACATCCGATTGACCCACTGACCGCGAGCCTGACCGGAGCCGGCCATATAGCCGCCGTAATTGATCGCCAGGTTGTCGGCCAGCTTGACCTGATATCCCAGCGCTTTTACGGTATTGACGCATTCCTCCACTCTCTGAGCCGAAACGCAGGAGCTGGTGCATACCAGGCCCACGGTATCTCCCGGCTTCAACATTTTGGGAAATCTCATTCTGACCTCATTCCTTTCCTTAGAACCACATTAAGTTAACGATGATAGCGGAAGCGATCAGAGAAGCCAGGTCGCCCAGCAGACCGGCTGCAATGCAGTGTCTGGTCTTGGAAACGCCAACGGAACCGAAGTATACGGCTACAACATAGAATGTGGTTTCGGTGGAACCTAAAGCGACGGAAGCGATACGACCAATCTGAGACTGGATACCGTAGGTAGCCAGCAGGTCAGCCATCAGACCTTCGGCTGCGCCGCCGGAGAAGGATCTCATGATACCCATGGGCAGAACTTCCGCAGGCAGACCGATCAGATTGGTGACGGGAGCCAGCAGGTCGGTGAGATAACCCATAGCACCGGAGGCACGGAACATACCGATAGCGCACAGCATTGCCGTCAGGTAGGGAATGATCATAACCGCAGTGTTGAAGCCGTCCTTTGCGCCTTCGGTAAATACGGAATAGACAGGAACTTTCTTAAAAATGGCATACAGAGATACCAGAGCCACCAGTAACGGAATCGACCAGATGGAAACTGCTTCTAAAAATGCTGTCATTGTTTCTTACCTCCTTACAGATAAACCTTGTCGCTGCCACCCTTGGCCTTATAGCCTTCCGGCAGAACGATGGGCTTGTCACCAACGTAGTGTTCGTTGATTTCCAGAGTTCCGGCTGCGATTTCCGCTTCGATGACACTTTCCCACTTCCATCTCTTCATATTCTGGAAGACCAGGGAGCATACGACACCGGTGATCGTGGAAATGGTAGTCGCGATGATAACGGGGGCGATGATTTCAGCAGCGCCTTCTACCTGAACTGCGGAACGCAGACCGATGGCGGTAACAGGGATCAGCGTGATGGATGTGGTGGAAATCGCCATCAGCATGCACTGTGCGTTGGTAGCGATGTCCTTCGTGGGGTTCAGGGTCTGCAGTTCTGCCATAGCCTTCAGTCCGAAGGGAGTGGCGGCGTTACCGATACCCAGGATGTTGGCTGCGAAGTACAGCGCCATTGCGGAGTTGGCAGGATGGTCTTCCGGCACTTCCGGGAACAGCTTTCTCATGATCGGAGCGATCAGATGGCCCAGCTTTTCGCACAGGCCTGCTTTTTCCATGACGTTCATCAGTCCGCAGAAAAATGCCATGATACCGATCAGCCCTAAAGCGATCTCTACCGCGGTATCCGCGAAAGCGAAGATGTTGTCCAGAACACCGGAGATGTTGCCTGTCACAGCACCGAAGATGACTGCGATGACTACCAGTCCGACCCAGATATAGTTCATCATAATTCAGTTCCTCCTTAGTTTTTCGTTTTGTTCCGAATTATTATTAATTTGTCTGATAATTGCGTTTTGATATTTTTCATTCGATTTCAACGGGGATGAGCCCCTCCATAACGCTTGAAAAACAAATGGAAATAGAAAGCCGCCCAGACAATCAGCTTAAAAAGCAAGTGTTGTGCCAAATATGCCCATACTGGGCAGGGCATGTCGAAAAAAAACGATTTTTCTGTATCCTTTGATCTCTTCATGAAAAAAATACAGAGATCTCCCCTAAAATTTCGTTTTGTTTTTAACAAATATTGTCTACATTTTTCCTGATTTTCGAACTATTTTTCCGGTTTTTCGGAATCGTTTTTTCTTACTTGTCTTTTTTCACAGAAAACCGTTCTAAAACTGCCTCAAATCTACCTAAATTTCTTCTCCCAAAGGCACGTTTCTTGCTTATAATATAAACGTACAAAACAAATGAAATATCCTATCAACAGCTTTAATGTAAGGGAGTTATGACACCGCTATGAATCGAATCACGTATCGCTATACCAACCTGGCCAAGCAGGCTCTGATCCTGAGCTTGATCCTCTACTTTATCATGCGGGCCATCATTATGGTACAGATCGTAGTCTACCGGCTGGACGGCTATTACGAAGCCACCAACGTTCCGCTGACCATCCTCATGTATGGTGCCATCTTCGCTGTACTGATTCTTCTGCTGCGAAGCTACACCTTCTGTTACGCTATCTATGGAAAGGACAAGGTTACATACTATAACCGCCTCCTCCGGCGGGAGAAGAGCTTCTCGCTGACCGACGCCCATCTGGCCGTTTTCGATAGCCACGGCGTCAAATTCTTCGCCGAAGAACACGCCGATCCCCGGAAGGACCGGCCGCTGTTCTTCCTTCCCTTCTTCCGCGGCGGAATCGTGGAAGCCATCAGCATCGACCGCTTCTTCCGCACGCTGAAGGATCGGGATGACATTCTGGTAGTCAAGACCTTCCAGGCTCTCCCCGGATACGCAGGCCCGTGGAAGATCCTCACCATCGTCTACGCATTCATCGCTGCCGTGGTCTTCATGAACTGCTCCACGCCGCTGACCGTCATCATCGTCCTGTTTCAGAGTCGATAAGGAGGGATTTCCACTGTGAAACAATATGAAAATCTGGTTCGTCTTCTGGATGTGGACCCGGAATTTATCATCGATCTGAAATATGCCAAACCCGACAACTTCACCGGAAGCGTCGTCTACCCCTTTACCGAGTGTTACATCGATGTCCACACGGCGGCCCAGCTGGTAAAAGCCAAGGAGATGGCAAAGAAAGATGGTTATCGGATCAAGGTTTGGGACGCCTACCGTCCCGTCAGCGCCCAGAAGCGATTCTGGGAACTGATGCCCGATAACAACTTCGTAGCTTATCCGCCGGACATGAACACCATCCGGGAATTCCGAAACTCCCACATGAACGGTCAATGCGTGGACGTGACGCTGACCGACAGTGAGGGAAGGGAGCTTCTCATGCCCAGCGGTTTCGATGATTTCACAAAAAAAGCCCGCCTGGACTGTCCTCAGACCACAGGCGAAGCTCGTAACAATGCGGAATATTTAAGGGATATTATGGTGAAAGCCGGCTTTACTCCCTACGACGGAGAGTGGTGGCACTTCTACGATAAAAACGTGAAGCCCGTGCGCTACTCCGATCTTACGATCGGGTAGTCTCGTCGCTCTCTTCCGGCGCAGCCGCGGCATTTCGTTCCCGTTGGGCTTCGGCCTCCGCCCGCGCCTGTTCAAACTTTTTCTGCTTATCCTCCATGAGCGTATCCATCATGCTCTTTCCCGGATGTCTCAGAATGTAAGCAAATGACAAAACAATAATGATGATACCCAGTGCGATTTTCATGTGTAACTTCCTTTCCTGAAAAAGATAGTTGAAATTATATATGATTCCCTGCGGAAAATCAAGAAGACAAAACACAAAGGAGGAACTCCATTGCATAAAGGACATTTTTCCGTCATCAATAAGAGGGGATTGGCCACCGCCTGCATTATCATGGCCGGCGCCATCCTTCTCTTCTCTCTCAGTCTGGCAAACCGCCTGAGCGGCGGTTCTATCCTCTGGACGATTCCGGTGGTCGCGGCCATCATCGTCTTTCTTCTGGCGCTGATGATTCTAACCTCCGTCCTGACGGCCGGAATCGATGTGGAGATGAATCAGGTAATCTTTGCCGATGCCAGCGGCGTCGGAGGAAAGAAACCTCAGTTTCAGCTGTCCGATTTGAAGGATGTCCAGCTCCACAATGCCCAGGGGGTGGTGGAGAATCCGACTCACGCAGATCTCACAGGAGGGCGGATCGTCTTCCTGACGGACAGCGGCGATCAGTATACCTACTATCCTGTAGCCATTACTGCCCGACAGTATCGCCGAATCCACGACGAACTTCTGGTCATGGCACAGGAAGCCAGAGAATATCTATCCTGATCCATTCGCATCGTCCGCATCACTCTCATATCCTGCATTTTCTATGCTATCATAAAACCTCTATGATATAACGAGAAAGGAGCGATCATCGGTCTGAGACGTCAGAACCGGGAAATCGCTCCTTTTTCATACAGACGAGAATCTATTATTTTCCAAGGACATCCTTCATGACGCGAAGGGCGTTTTTGTGAGTGATTTTATCGATTTCGTCGCAGGTAAAGCTTCCTTCCATTCGATCCAGAAGGGTGGAGAAGCCGCCGTAATTTTCCAGCTCGCCGTTATCGTCGATGCCGTCGAAGTCAGAACCGAAGCCGATGGCGTCGATACCCGCCTTGTCCCTCATATACAGCAGGTGCTGGATGATCTGATCGTAGGTGGCACGGCCGGAGCCCTCCTTCAAGAAGGAACATTCGAAGTTGACGCCCACGATTCCACCGTGGTTTCCCAGGGTCTTCAGCTGGTCGTCGGTCAGGTTTCTCCGGTGATTGCACAGGGTTCTGGCGCAGGAATGAGATGCTACGAAAGGTTTTTTACTGTGTTTTGCCACGTCGTAGAAGCCGCCCTCAGACATGTGAGATACGTCCACAATCATGCCAAGCTCGTTCATTTTCTCCACCACTTCGATACCGAAGGGCTTCAGGCCCTTCTGATGTTCCGCCGGATCGTCCTTACAGGGAAATCCCAGAGAATTTTCAAAGTTCCACATCAGCGTAATCAGCCGGACACCCATGTCATAGACTTCCTGAACCCGTTCGATCTTTCCGTCGATGAATACCCCATCCTCCACGGTCAGAAAGGCGGACAGCAGCCCCTGTTCTCTATTCTTCATCACATCTTCCACAGTCGTGACCGGACGGATGAAATCCCGGTACTGTTCCATGGTTTTGGTGTAATACCCATAAATTCCCTTCAAAATATCGTAGGGATCCATGGTTTTCATTTCCTGTCTGGACAGGTACATAGCAAAAAACTGTACCATACTTTCGTGTTCTTTCAGCAATTTCAGATTGACAGAAAAAGAACCGTCATACAAACTGCGTTCCGGTGCTCTCCACCCTTCGATCAACGTATCGCAATGCATATCTATAATTCGCATATGATCCTCCCTTATGTACTCCTGCACGTTTCATTGCAGCATCTGTGGTGATAACTTACATGATTTAATATAGCAAAATTTATGCCAAGGCAGTGTCCCGCCCTGGCATCGTTTCTCAATAATGAATATGATACTTTTTCAGCTTGTCGTAGAATACGGTTTTGGACATATCCAGCTCCTTCATGGTTTCTGTCTTGTCTCCGTTGTGTTTCAGCAATGTCATTTCCAGAATCCGCTGTTCTTCCTTTGCCAGTCTGTCCTTCATCGTCACAGGCGAAGTGTCGCAGTTCATCTTCAGATGTTCCGAATAGATCAGGTTGGAATCGCACAGCGTGATAGCCCGCTCGATGACGTTTTCCATTTCGCGGACATTTCCCGGCCAGTTGTAGTTCATCATCTTCTGCAGAGCCTCACCGGAAAACTGCTTCTTCTTCAATCCGTATGTATCACAGAGCCTCTGCAAAATGTAGTTGATCAGCGGATACAAGTCGTTCTTCCGCTCCCGAAGGGGCGGAATCTCGATGGGAAACACGTTGATCCGATAGTACAGATCCTGGCGGAACCGACCGTGGGCCACCTCTTCCTCCAGATTTTTATTGGTGGCTGTGATCACTCTTACATCTACCTTGATGGGCTTCGATGAACCGACCCGGTAGATTGTCTTGTTCTGAAGGACGTGAAGCAGCTTTACCTGAATGTCCAGTGGAATTTCACCGATCTCATCCAGAAAAATAGTTCCCTTGTTGGCCGCTTCAAACAATCCAGCTCTTCCTTCGCTTCTGGCTCCCGTAAATGCGCCGCCCACGTAGCCGAACAGCTCGCTTTCAAACAGCGAAGGCGCAATGGCGTTGCAGTTCACTTCCACGAAGGGGGCGTCGGGATTTCCCAGCGTATGGATCTCCCGGGCCAGATGGGATTTTCCCGTTCCGCTCTCTCCGGTGATGATCACGTTGAATTTGTTCTTGGATGCCTTCCAGGCCATGTACTTTACTTCTCTGCCCTTACTGCTCCGTCCCACAAAACCCTGGACCGCAGACTCGTCGAAATCTCCTTCCCTGTCGAAGGCCTCTTCCTTTTCTTCGATCTGGCGCAGGATTTCATTCTGGTCGCTGACCAGATGCTCCAGCGTTTCCGCGCCGCGAAGCATCAGGAAGACACCCTGGTTCTCGTAAGGAATGATGTTGCAGATGAAGGGCCTCTTGTTGATATCGTACAATCGGTTGGACACCTGGCTCGTCTGTCCACTCAGCACGGAAAACAGCTGATCCGTCAGCTCCGACTGGTCGAACAGGTCCAGAAAGCGCTTTCCGGTCACATCCACGTCGATGTCCTCCGTCCTCTTGGCCTTCCACGGCGTTCCGCGGAGCAGGTCGCCCACGGCCTCGTTTCTCACGCTGAAGCCCTTGGCCTGAAAGAACTTGGTGTTTCCGGTAACACCGTCCACGATCACCACGTTTCCTAATGCCCGCATGTAGTTCAGCGGATAGACGTTATCGTTGACCTGGATTCTGGTCTCTCTGGCCTCGATATCGATGGACGCCACAATGTGAAAGCCGAAGTAATTCACGTCCAGCTTTACAGGAGTATTCAGATGATGCGAACGGAAAAACTTATACTGGGGCTCGATCTTCTTGTTTCGATAGACGCCTACGGCAAGAAGCACATCTCCCGACTTGATATTTTTATCGTTGATGTTCATCTTTTTCAGCTCTTCGCCGTCCAGGTTTCCGTCGTCATCTCCCAGGCGGTTGTCAGCGATGATGACAATGTCTCCATCCTTGATGACGCCAGCCTCATGGCCCACCGCAACATCAAAAACGATCCCGGTGATTTTCTTCGCTCGCTGATTACAGTACTGGATTCTCTTTTCGGAATCCACGAAAATCAGACCCTGTTTCATACTGTCCATCAGCAGTTCCACGATTCGGCTTTCGTTTTTACTGATCACATTTCACCTCTTTGCGGTCAAATCCGCAGTCTGACAAAACCGCATTACAGTCCCAATCCGAAACGGTCCTTGACCCTCTTCATGGTCTTTTCAGCGATGGCATTGGCCCTCTGACCACCATCCTTCAATGCATCCAGCAGCTCCTGAGAATCGCGGATCTCTCTGTAACGCGCCTGGATAGGAGCCAGCGCATCCACGGTGATCTCTACCAGATCCTTCTTCAACGTACCGTAACCCTGACTGTCGTACTTCTTTTCCAGTTCCTCGATGGACAGACCGGAGAAAGCGCTGTAGATAGACAGCAGGTTGGAAATACCCGGCTTGTTTTCAATGTCGAAGCGGATCACTCCCTCGGAGTCCGTAGTGGCCTTCATGATGGATTTTTTGATTTTGGAAGGCTCATCCAGCAGAGAAATGCGGCTGTGGGGATTTTCCGCCGACTTGGACATCTTGCTGGTGGGGTCGTCCAAAGCCATGACTCTGGCGCCGCTCTTGACGAACTGGCCTTCCGGAACCACGAAGGTCTCACCGTATTTGTTGTTGATGCGAATAGCGATGTCCCGGGTCAATTCAATGTGCTGCTTCTGGTCGTTTCCTACGGGGACGATATCGGCATCGTACAGCAGAATATCGGCCGCCATCAGAATGGGATAGGTGAACAGACCGGTGGGTGCAGATTCTTTTCCCTTGCTCTTCTGCTTGAACTGCGTCATGCGGGACAGTTCTCCCGTGTAGGAGTTGCAGGTCAGAATCCAGGAAAGCTCCGCGTGGCCGGGTACGTCAGACTGGACGAAGATAATGGATTTTTTCGGGTCCAGACCTACGGCCATATACAGGGCAGCCACGTCCAGAATGTGCTGACGCAGCACCTTGGGATCCTGAGGAACCGTGATAGAATGCATATCCACGATGCAGTAGATGGCATCGTTTTCCTCCTGAAGCTGCACGAACTGCTTCAGGGCTCCCAGATAGTTCCCAATATGAATATTTCCCGTGGGCTGTACGCCGGAAAAAACTCGTTTCATTTCATTCACCACCATTTCTGCCGCACCATCTGCGGCACTCGTTTCGGTTAAGACAAATACGCTGATTTGAATTTCTCCTTCAGCTTTTTTTCAATGCGGGATACCGTCATCTGGGACGTTCCCTTCAGATCAGCAATCTCCTGCTGCGTTTTATTCTCTATGAACCGCAGGCGAAATACTTCCTTTTCTCGCTCGGACAGGGTTTCGTAAACGCTGCGAACCATATCGTTGATTTCAAAGGCTTCGTACCCCGATTCCTGTTGACCGAGGTATTTTTCAAACGCGGAAGAATCGCTTTCCTCACCGTTATCATCAAAGGGCTGGGACAGGGAATACGTTCCGTAGGAATGGCCGCTTTCCATGGCTTCCAGCACCAGTTCCTCCGTGACTCCCAGAGCCTCCGCCATCTGCGATATCGAAGGAACCCTGCCGCTCCTCTGCTCGATTTCCTCCCTCACCCTGGGGATCTGGGCGGAAATCTCCTTCAGCCGCCGGGGCACTTTCACCGCCCATCCCTTGTCGCGGAAATACCGCTTGATCTCTCCGATGATGGTCGGAGTAGCAAAACTGGTGAATTCAAATCCCTTGGAGGGATCGAACCTCTCCACCGCCATGATCAGCGCCATGCATCCCACCTGGTACAGGTCTTCGTACTCCACACCCCGGTTCATATATTTTTTCACCAGAATATCCACCACGTACAGGTAATGCTCCACGATCTCGTTTCTCAGATTCACATCCCGGGTTTTGCTGTATTCTTCCAAACGCTCTTTTATATTTTTCTCTTCCGGGGACATGTTTGTTCTCCTCACTACTTCCGGCAATATTTCACCATCTGTATCTGCGTTCCCTTTCCCAGCTCGGAAGAGATATCCACGTCGTCCATCAGCGTTTGAATGATGAACAGACCCAATCCGCCTTCCTTGGGGCAGTCCAGATCGGGACAGCGGTACTGGTTCAGATCGCAGCCTTCTCCCTGATCCGTCACCGTAATGCGGATCAGCTCTTCGTTCACTTCGCAGGAAACCTCATAATAACCCATTTCCGAAAAACCGTGACACACCACATTGGTACAGGCTTCGGAAACGGCAACCTTCATATCCTCAATGGCCTCCACGTCAAAACCGGCGGTATTCGCCAGAGAGGAGATCATCATCCTCACAGTGCTTACATATTCCGGCTTTCCCGGAACAGAAAATTTCAATACATCAGCCATGATTCAACCTCATTTCCATCCAGCTTACAGGAAAATACGGTCCAGACTTGTGATTTTCAGCAGCTTTTCCACATTCTTCGCCGGGTTTACCATCTTCATGGCATAACCATGCTCCTTCATGCGTTCATAAGCGCCGATGATCACTCCCAAACCTGTACTGTCGATATAGGAAAGGTCTTTGATATCAATCGTTGCGGGAGCCGCCTTCTCTTCCAGCATTTTGTTCAGTTCACCTCGCAGCTGTGCAGCGTTGCTGATATCCACTTCCCCCGTAAGGACCATATCCCAGCGACGTTCTTCAGCGTTAAATTCTCGCCTGATTTCTAAAGACATGAATCTTTCCTCCTCAATTTATTCCCTGAATCGGGACCGCGAAACGCGGTCCCGCCTTTTTCGTCCGGTGTTTATTCGGTCATCATGCTGATTTGCATGTCATCGGATTCTTTCTTTTCTTCTTCCTCGTCATCGCGGATGACCTTGGCCATGGCGATGATGTTGGCTTCTTCTTCCACGCGCATGATCTTCACACCCTGGGTCGCACGGCCCAGACGGGAAATTTCATTGGCCTTGATGCGGATGATGATGCCGTCGGAATTGATCAGCAGCACTTCGTCGTTGTCGTTGACCACCATGGCGCCGATCAGATGTCCCGTCTTACTGAACTTACCCTTGTCGTAAGTCAGAAGCCCCTTTCCGCCTCTGGCCTGGATCTTATAATCCTTCACCGGCGTTCTCTTTCCGAAGCCGGCCTGGGTTACCACCAGCAGTTCCTCGTTCTTTTCTGCCAGCTCCATGGCCACCACTTCGTCGTCCTTTTCCAGCGTAATAGCTCTGACGCCGCCGGCCAGACGACCCATGGGACGAACGTCATCTTCGCTGAAGCAGATGCACTTGCCGTTCTTCGTCACGATGATCACGTTGGAAGTGCCTGTAGTTTCTTTGATTCCGATCAGCTCGTCTCCGTCCTTCAGATTGATGGCGATGAGACCGGCCTTGCGGTTGGTGTCGAACTGGGCCATATCCACCTTCTTGATGATGCCCTGCTTCGTTACGGCGATCAGATATTTCTCGGATTCGAACTCCTTCACCGGCATCACGGCAGTAATGCGCTCGCGCTGCATCAGGTTCAGGAAGTTCACCGCCGGCGTTCCCTTGGCCGTTCTGTGAGCCTCGGGTATTTCGTAAGCCTTGATCCGGTACGCCTTACCCAGATTGGTAAAGAACATCAGATAATCGTGAGTGGACGTGATGATCAGGTTCTTGACGAAATCGTTTTCCCTGGTGGTCAGTCCGGTGATTCCCTTTCCGCCCCGCTTCTGGGCTTTATACGTATCGGCCGGAACCCGCTTCAGATAGCCCAGATGGGTCAGGGTGACGGCAACCTTCTCTTCGGCGATCAGGTCCTCTTCGTCCAGCTCCTCTGCATCTGCCATGATCTTGGTGCGGCGCTTGTCGTTGTATTTCTTCTTGATCTCCAAAAGCTCGTCCTTGATGACGCCCATCAGCATCTTCTCGTCGGCAAGCAGCTGCTTGTAGTAGGCGATCTTCTTTAACAGCTCCTGGTATTCCTCTTCAATCTTCTCCCGTTCCAGACCCTGGAGGCGGCGCAGCTGCATTTCCAGAATGGACTGGGCCTGAATTTCCGACAGGCCAAATGTGTCCATCAACCGCTGCTTCGCATCGTTGTAGCTGGTGCGGATGATGCGAATGACTTCATCGATGTTGTCGATGGCGATCCGCAGACCTTCCAGAATGTGAGCCCGAGCTTCGGCTTTCTTCAGATCGTAACGCGTTCTCCGGGTGACCACGTCCTTCTGGTGTTTCAGATACTCGTCCAGTATCTCGTACAGATTCAGAACCTTGGGACGGCCGTCCACCAGAGCAATCATGATGACAGAGAAGCTCTCCTGCATCTGGGTGTGTTTATATAAGCGGTTCAGCGTGATCTGCGCATTGGCGTCCCTCTTCGGTTCGATGACGATTCGCATTCCCTGACGATTGGATTCGTCACGGATATCGGAAATGCCGTCGATTCTCTTCTCCTTGACCAGCTCGGCAATCTTTTCGATGAGCCGCGCTTTGTTCACCTGATAGGGAATCTCCGTTACGATGATCTGCTGGCGGCCGCGGCTGGATTCTTCGATCTCCGCTCTGGCTCTCACCAGAATCTTTCCCTGACCGGTACGGTAGGCTTCCTTGATGGCCGTCTTTCCCATGATGGTGGCACCGGTGGGAAAATCCGGTCCCTTGACGATCTTGATCAGGTCCTCCACCGTAGCCGAGTCATCATCGATCAGCTTTACCGCCGCGTCGATGACCTCCCCCAGGTTGTGGGGCGGAATGGACGTAGCCATACCGACGGCGATACCGTTGGAGCCGTTGACCAAAAGCTGCGGAAACCGCGCCGGCAGCACCTTCGGTTCTTCCTCTTCACCGTCGAAGTTGGGCATGAAGTCTACGGTTTCCTTCTCGATGTCCCGCAGCATTTCCAGCGCGAAGGGAGTCATTCTCGCTTCGGTGTAACGCATGGCCGCCGCGCCGTCGCCGTCCACGGAGCCGAAGTTGCCGTGGCCGTCCACCAGCATGTAGCGGATGGAGAAATCCTGAGCCATGCGCACCATGGCGTCGTAGATGGAACTGTCGCCGTGGGGGTGGTATTTACCCATGACTTCACCCACGATACGGGCGGATTTTTTATGGGGCTTGTCCGGAGTTACTCCCAGACCGCTCATTCCGTATAAAATTCTTCTGTGTACCGGCTTCAGACCGTCTCTGACGTCCGGCAGGGCTCGTCCTACGATGACGCTCATGGCATAGTCGATGTAGGAGTTCTTCATTTCATCGTGGATCTCGTGCTGAATCAGCTTACTTCGATCCTGTAAAGAGTTATCCATGTGTCATTTCCTCCTGCATTAAATATCCAGCGTCGCGTACTGTGCGTTGTCTTCGATGAATTTCTTTCTGGGCGGAACCTTGTCACCCATCAGCGTAGTGAAGATCTCGTCGGCAGCCGTGGCATCCTCCAGGGTAATCTGGATCAGCGTTCGGTTATTGAAGTCCATGGTGGTCTCCCACAGCTGGTGGAAGTCCATTTCTCCCAGACCCTTGTATCTCTGAATAACGGCCTTACCCGGCTTTTCGTTCAGGGCGGCCATCAGCTTTTCCTGCTCCTTTTCGGAGTAGGTATAGTAGACATCCTTGTTCTTCTTCACCTGGAACAAGGGCGGCTGCGCAGCGTAAACGTGGCCGTTTTCGATGAGCGGCGTCATGTATCTGTAGAAGAAGGTCAGAAGCAGCGTACGGATGTGAGCTCCGTCCACATCGGCATCGGTCATGATGATGATCTTGTGGTAGCGCAGCTTCTCGATGTTGAAGTCGCTGCCGATACCGCAGCCGAAGGCGGTGATCATGTTCTTGATTTCATCGGAGTTCAGGATTCTGTCCAGACGGGCCTTTTCCACGTTCAGGATCTTACCGCGCAGAGGAAGTACGGCCTGACGCGTTCTGTCGCGGCCCTGCTTGGCGGAACCGCCTGCGGAGTCACCCTCTACCAGGAAGATTTCCGACAGAGCCGGGTCCTTTTCGGAGCAGTCAGCCAGCTTTCCGGGCAGGGAGATTCCTTCCAGGGCACTCTTTCTCCGTGTCAGCTCTCTGGCCTTTCTGGCCGCTTCTCTGGCCCGGGCCGCCTTCAGACACTTGTCCAGGATCGCCTTGGACTGCTGGGGATTCTCCTCCAGGAAGGCGGTCAGATTTTCGTTGGTTACCATTTCCACGAAGCCGCGCATTTCACTGTTTCCCAGCTTGGTCTTGGTCTGACCTTCAAACTGGGGCTCCGTCAGCTTGACGGAAATGATGGCGGTCAATCCTTCCCGGACGTCTTCACCGGCCAGTCCTTCTTCGTTTTCCCGGATGAACTTGTTCTTCCGGGCGTAATCGTTGAATACCCTGGTCAGGGCGGACTTGAAGCCAACCATGTGGGTACCGCCTTCGGTGGTGTTGATGTTATTGGCATAGGAAAGGATCATCTCGTTGTATCGATCGGTGTACTGCATGGCGATTTCCACCTCGTAGGTATCGCGCTGCGCCTCGAAATAGATGATGTCGGGATGGATCGCTTCCTTGTTTTTATTCTGATGCTTTACGAATTCCCGAATACCGCCCTCGTAATGGAACACCTCGGACTTTTTCTTTCCTTCTCTTTCATCCTTCAGAGTGATTTTAATTCCTTTGTTAAGGAAGGCCATCTCTCTCAGGCGATGTTCCAGAGTATCGTAGCTGTATTCCGTTTCTTCGAAGATCTCCGGATCGGCCTTAAAGGTGGTCCGGGATCCCGTCTTCTTTCCGCATTCGCCGATGACGGTCAAATCGCTGGTGACCTTTCCTCTGGAATACGTCTGCTTGTATATCTTTCCGTTGCGCTTGATCTCCACTTCCATAGATTCGGACAGGGCGTTGACGACGGAGGCGCCTACGCCGTGAAGACCGCCGGATACCTTGTATCCTCCGCCGCCGAACTTTCCGCCGGCGTGCAGTACGGTATGAATGACTTCCACCGCAGGACGCTTCATCTTGGGATGAAGGTCGACGGGCATACCTCTTCCGTCATCCTCTACGGTGATGGAATTGTCTTTATGAATGACGACGCTGATGGATTTGCAGAATCCTGCCAGCGCTTCGTCGATGCTGTTATCCACGATCTCGTAAACCAGATGGTGAAGACCTCTGGGACCGGTGGTTCCGATGTACATGCCGGGACGCTTTCTGACGGGTTCCAGACCTTCCAGAACCTGAATCTGCTCGGCATTGTACTCCTGCTGTTTCACTTCTTCAAATGCCATGGTTTCCTCCATATCACTCTATCACTTATATAAATATCGATCTTTCCTGTGTTTGCATCTCTTCTGCCTTTCGGGAAAATGCCCTGTTACAGAGGCCTATTTCACCGGAAAAAGCACATACCAATACAGAATCCATTCTACACCAAATTTCGGGATTTTGAAAGATTTTTTAGTTTAAATGATTAAAATTATTATTTTTGTTTTTTATCTGTCCCAAATCGACGTTTTTCAGCCTTATATTTATTAAAAAAATGTTAATTATACTTTATGGTTATGTAAATTTTTACTACTCCTTCCTTTTTTCCCGCCATGCACTTCCTCAGGACCGCATCTGTTCCCATCGAAAGCTGCATCCGAATGCTTCTCCTGAGGCGGAAGCGACGATGCGACCATAGATAACAGAAATTTTTTTCGTCATTCTTTTTTTTATTTCGATTTTTTACAATCGCCGTTTTTTTCTTTGATGGGCTCCGAACCCTTCTCACCCACAATATCTATGGTTATCCACAGCTTTTTTCGCCTTCTACCACAAGTTTTTCCTTGAAAAATACAGAGGAAAGCGTCGCAGATTTTCCTTATTTCAAGATGGGGCTTGCCTGTGGATAACTTTTTTTGATATGATAAATGTACTGAAAATGGCGCCGCTACCCGCGGCGTTTTCAGTCGTGTATCACATTCTGAAAAAGGTAATAATATATGAAAAAGAAAGATTTGGATCGAATTTGGAGTTCCGTCCAAGACCATGTAAAAAACGAAACCACCCTTGTCAGCGCCGCCTATCAGGCCTGGATCGCTCCCGTCAAAGCGGTGAACATCGATCAGGAGAACAGGGTCCTGTACCTGTCCACAGAAATTGAAATGGGAAAATCCCTGTTGGAAAGCCGATACAAGCAGACGCTGGAAAGCAGCGTAGCCGCCATTTTGGGAGAACCGTACAAAGTGGTCGTCATGCTGGCCGATGAAATCGACGGTACGCAGGAAGAAACCTTCTACACACCGTATACCGACGAACTGAATCTGAACCCGAAATACATTTTCAGCACCTTCGTCGTCGGCAAGAACAACGAATTTGCCCACGCGGTTTCTCTGGCTGTAGCCAACAATCCGTCCCGGGCCCACAATCCTCTGTTTCTGTATGGAGATGCCGGACTGGGAAAAACCCATCTGATGCACGCCATCGGACACGCCATCCGGAAGAACTTCCCCAACCTGAAGGTCCTCTACGTTTCCTCGGAAATGTTTACCAACGAGCTGATTCGGGCCATCCGTGAAAACCGCCAGATGGAATTCAAGAATAAATACAGAAGCATCGACGTATTTATGCTGGACGACATTCAGTTCATCGAGGGAAAGGACAGCACTCAGGAAGAACTGTTCTACACCTTCAACGACCTTCACATGGCCAACAAGCAGATCATCTTCACCAGCGACAAACCGCCATCACAGCTGAAGGGTCTGGAGCAGCGGCTGACCTCCCGGTTCGGCATGGGCATGGTTGCCAAGATCGAAGAACCCGACTACGAAACGAGAGTTGCCATTCTGACGAAAAAAGCGGAGCTGGAGGATATCTATTTGTCCGATACGGCCATGGAAGCCATCCACACCATCGCACAGAACATTCCTTCCAACATCCGTGAGCTGGAAGGAGCGCTGAACCGAATCATCGCCTACGCCAATCTGACCAACCAGAAAATCACCAAGGAAATGGCTCATCAGGTTCTGCAGGATGTATTTTCCTCGAAGCAGAAGGAAGTGACGCCGGAGGAAATCAAGAAAACCGTAGCGAAGCATTTCAACGTGAAGCTGGCTGATTTCGATTCTTCCAAGCGGTCCCGAAACATCGCCTATCCCCGTCAGATCGCCATGTACCTCTGCCGCGAAATGACCGGGCTATCTCTGCCGAAGATCGGAGAGTTGTTCGGCGGCCGGGATCATACCACGGTTCTTCACGGCTGCGAAAAGATTTCAAAGGACCTGGAAAGCGAACCGGATTCCGAGCTTCATCAGACCATCGAGGCTCTGAAAAACGAGATGCAGGAATCCTGAGAAATCCACAGGGCTTTTACACAGAAAAAACAAGTTTTCCACAGGGTTTTTGAAAGATACGGACCTTGAATTTACTTGTCCACAGAAGTTATCCACATATTCACAGGCCCTACTACTACTGCTACTGCAAAAAATAAAAAAAAGGAGGCTGCCCCATGAAATTTTCATGCCCACAACAAACGTTAGCGAAAGCTTTAAATGTGGTTTCCAAAGCCATTACCAACCGAACCACCATTCCCATCTTAAAGGGAATTCTTCTGGAAACGGAAAACGATCAGCTGATTCTAACCGCTTCTGATCTGGAGCTGTCCATCGAAACGAAGATTGACGTGACCACGTCGCAGAACGGCTCTTTAGTGGTATCGGCAAAGCTGTTCAGCGACATCGTACGGAAACTGCCCAACGGTATGGTAGAAGTAGAAGAAAAAGAAAACAATCGAATTATCATTCGCTGTCTGTCCTCCGAATTTACCATCGTAGGTCAGCCGGCCGATGAATTTCCCAATACCGGCGAGATTGAAGAACACAATTCCATCCGTATGGAAAAAGAATTGTTCCGGGACATGGTTCGCAGAACATCCTTTGCTGCCAGCGTGGATGAGTCCAAGGGGATCATCCAGGGCGTTCTAATCGATATCGGAGAAGAACTTCTGCAGATGGTGGCGCTGGACGGATACCGCATGGCCATCACACGGGAACACGTGCGCAGCGACGATGCCCGCCGTATCATCATTTCCGCCCGCATCTTAAACGAAGTCAACAAGGTCATTACGGATTCGGACAGCGAAGAAGACATGGACATCGTTTTGGATCAGAAGAAGGCCATGTTCCTCACCGGCGATACGAAGATCGTGGTCCGCATGCTGGAAGGCCAGTTCATCGATTTCAAAAATGTAATTCCGAAGGAATACAAGACCCGGATTAAGGTATCCCGCGGCGATTTTTCTGAAAGCATCGAGCGTGCGTCACTGCTGGCCAGAGACGGAAAGAACAACCTGATCCGCATGACGGTAGGAGACAACACCATGACCATCACCTCCCGGTCGGAAGAGGGAAATGTGAAGGAAGAGATCGCCATCGCAAGAGAAGGAGACGGACTGGAAATCGGATTTAACTCCAAATATCTGCTGGATGTTATGAAGGTGGTCAGCAACGATGAAATCTATATGGAGTTCAATTCCAGCGTCAGTCCCTGCATGGTAAAGCCGGTGGAAGGGGATTCCTTTGAATATCTGGTTCTTCCGGTCAGAATTTCGAATTGATACTAAATCATGTATATTAAAGAAATCAGTTTGATGAACTTCCGGAATTACAGCCAGCTTCAGCTGCAATTCCATAAAAAACTGAATGTGATCACGGGAAATAACGCCCAGGGGAAGACCAATCTGCTGGAGGGCATTTACGTCATGAGTCTGGGCAAGTCCTTTCGGACCAACCGGGACAGCGAAATGATCGGCTTCGGTCAGGAGTTTTGCCGCGCAAAAACCATGTCTGCCAAGGAAGATCGGGACGTGGAGATCGAGATCACCTACAAAAAAGAGGGAAAGCTGATTAAGATCGACGGCGTAAAAGCGCCGAAGACCAGCGATCTGTTAGAACAGGTTTACGCCGTGGTCTTTTCTCCGGAGGATCTGAAGATTGTCAAGGAAGAGCCGGAACGGCGCCGGAAGTTTATGGATCGGGAGCTGTGCCAGATCCGTCCTGTGTATTACAAAAATTTAGGACGATACAAAAAAGCGCTTCAAAATCGCAATATTTTATTGAAAAACGGTTCGACGAACCGACAGCTGCTGGCCGTTTACGACGAGGAATTGGCGGATTACGGGTCGCGCATTATCGGTGACCGCGCCGTCTTCGTGGAAAAGCTGAACCGGATCTCTCGGCAGATTCACGAAAAAATCACCGACGGAAAGGAAGTTTTGGACATTTGCTACGAGAGCAACATCCCCGTCCGCAAGGACTTATCGCTTCAAACGTCGGAATTTCTTCAGCGTCTGGAGCGGGGATACGATCGGGAATGCCTGAAGGGAAATACGGAATCCGGTCCTCACAAGGACGATCTGAGGATTCAGGTCAACGGAATCGACATCCGTCACTTTGGATCCCAGGGACAGCAGCGGACGGCGGCGTTGTCGCTGAAGCTGGCTGAAATCTATCTCATCAAGGAAGAAACGGGGGAAGATGCCATTCTCCTTCTGGATGATGTATTATCGGAGCTGGACGTGCAGCGCCAGACTTTTTTGCTGAACCGTCTCAAGGATATTCAGATTTTTATTACGACGACGGAAATCAGTCCGACCCTTTCCGACAATTTAACCGAAGGATATATTTTTCGGGTCTGTGACGGAACGGTGCATCTGTCGGAAACCATTGAAAAATGCTTGACATAAAAGCTTTCAGCGTGTATAATTTGTAAGCGATTATGTATGGACAGTTTTTGCTGTTCAGAAAAAACTCTATGTGGTAAGGAGGTGTATAGAGATGAAGATGACATACCAGCCGAAAGTCAGACAGAGAAAAAGAGAACACGGATTCCGTAAGAGAATGGCTACCAAGAACGGAAGAAATGTACTGAAGAGAAGAAGAGCCAGAGGTAGAAAGTCCCTTACAGCATAGAGACCGCTTATGTGGTCTTTTTGTTTAACGGAGATTTTTACGGCGAAAACAAAAAGCAGAAGGATGAACTTGTATGCTGAAACCCAATGTTTTGCGCAATAAAAAAGATTTTTCCTCGATCTACAAACGGGGAAAATCCATCGGCGACAGGTGCGTGGTTTTGTTTTACAAAAAAAACGGGCTTCCTTATAGTCGGAAGGCTTTTTTAGCGAGCAAAAAAGTGGGAAAAAGTGTGGTTCGAAACAGAGCCAGACGATTGATGAAAGAGAGCTACCGGAGTTTGGAAGAGCAGATTCCGGCGGGGTACGACATGATTTTTATCGCTCGTACCACAATTTGTGATCTGAAATGCGCGGATGTGAAAAAATCTATTGAAGCCGCACTGAAACGAAGCGGGATTTTACCCAAATCCCAAAGAAAAACGGTAAGGTGACATGTGTAAAAAGCTCTTGATCCTCATGGTTCGAGGATACCAAAAATTCATTTCACCGCTGTTTCCGGCGTGCTGCCGGTTTTATCCCACCTGCTCCACCTATTTCATCCAGGCTGTGGAGAAATACGGAGCGTTAAAGGGAAGTTATCTTGGAATGAAAAGGATTCTTCGTTGTCATCCGTTTTACCACGGAGATTACTACGATCCTTTGAAGTAAACGGAGGTAAATTTAAGAGTGGGAATTATTGCAAAACCCCTGGGAGTCCTGCTGACCGCCATTTACCATCTGGTGAATAATTACGGCATCGCCATCATTATTTTCACCGTGCTGGTTCGCGTCTGCATGATCCCCCTGTACACAAAACAGATGCGTACTTCCGCTGCTATGGCTGATCTCCAGCCCAAAATCCAGGAGATTCAGAAGCGTTACGCAAAAAATCCGGAGCTGATGCAGCAGAAACTGTCAGAAGCCTATGCAGAAGCAAACTACAATCCCATGTCCGGTTGTCTGCCTCTGGTCATTCAGATGCCGATCATCATGGGTCTGTTCGCCTTGTTGAGAAATCCCATGCTGTACATGAGCAGTGAAACCATGATCATGGCAGTTCACGAGTCCTTCCTGTGGGTTTCGGACCTGAGCCAGCCCGATAGCTGGATCCTGCCCATCGCTGCAGGTCTGACGCAGTATTTCGCGTTTTCGACGCAGTCTGCAGGTATGGATCAGACGTCCGCAGGAATGATGAATTCCATGAAGTACTTTTTCCCGGTCATGATCTTCCTGATGGGAAGATCCTTCCCGGCGGGTCTGTCCATGTACTGGTTCTTCGGTACCCTTGTGACCATCGGTCAGAACTTCATGCTGAAGGGCTATAAGGAAAAGCTGAAGAATCAAAAGGACAAGAACAAGAAGTCGAAAAAGGACAGTGGGAAAGAAAAGAA
>JAGATO010000217.1 GCA_017621195.1 Bacillota bacterium
ACAGCTGCCTGTAAAATTCGATATCCATGGGAAAGGAACGCTCCATCACGGAGCAGAGCTTCTCATACGCTTCGCCGCCGAAGCCGCCGGTTTCTTCGATTCGGTCGATGTCCTCGCCCGAAATCTGATTGGCCACCATGTAGGCGGCACACTCCACCTGTTCTTCCATCTTATCGCGGTAGCTTTCCGCAAATGCGTTGACCAGCATTCCGCACAGCAGCGCCGAGACCACGACCACCGCTCCGATGACCCAGAAGGATATCATCTGAATCGCGCTGCGCTTTTTTCGGGAAAACAGCAGAATCAGACGAACGGAAAGCGTCAGCAAAAGAATGGTCAGCATCACCGCAGACATCATCCATGCAGCCTGCATCATTCTGGTATTTGCATTTTTATTCAGGCTGAGAAAACTCTTTTCCTGAGAATCTCCCACCACGTGAAGACCGCCGTCATCCAATAACAGGGCCTCTCCCCCATCGGTGAAACCCACAGTGAGAGATGACGTTTCTCCCCAGCAGATCCGGCTGGTCTTTTCCTCCGGTTCGATCCTCCGAACCGTCCGGTTTCGGATATCCGTAAAATACAGAGTCCCGGAGCTGTCCGCAGCCAGACGGTAAGGTACCACGGCGTCGCCCGCTTCATGGGACAGATCGTAAACGACAGTACCCGCTTCGGCTCCGTTGGAAAAGCCGCGGACGGTGCCGTCCTTGTCGAGAATGTAGACGGTATCTCCCACGAACACCGCATCGCTGACGGCGTTGAAGGCGTTTTCATAGGGGATCTCCCCATCGTCGATCCGGACGGAATCCACCAGGCATTCCACAAAACGCAGGACGCCGTCCGAACTGTCGATTCCATAGAACCGATGCTTGTTGGTTCGATCCGCTGAGTAATCTCTGTCCAGAAGCGTCTCCCGGAACGTTCCGTCCGAATTATAGGAAAGCACGGCCTCCCGGGCCAACGCCATCCCATCCCATTCCGATGCGGACAGGAAAATGCCATCCTCCGAAACGCAGAAATCGTCGATATATAGCAGCGGGCTTTTCTCATCCCCCGGGTTTTCGATGGTGAAGCGGATGTTTCCACCATCGTCGAAGCAGAGCAATCGTTCGTGACCGCTGTCCAGAACGTAGAACGACCCGTCCGGCCCCTGCTTGGCGCTGTATCCCAGGGAAATCTCCGTCGTCCCGCGAAATACCTCCCCGATGGGCATCCGGAATCGCCCGCAAAAAATCAGAAGCAGGACGGCGACCACGACGAAAAGAACATCAACCCGTTTCATCCTCGGGCAGAGTATGTAATTTCGAAGACGTTCATTCCACTTCATACATTCCATATTCCTTTTCTTTCCACGGTGCGTCGAAAATAGTATGTATTCCGTCCTTTGACAGCAGTTCAGGAAACAGGATGCAGGACAGGTTCAGCCGACTCTTATGAGCTTTTCGGCACTTTCGGAAAGAATCCGTTTCATCCATGCTGTCCACCTCTATCACAGTGTCAATTCCATACAGATAATAGGGAAGGGCAGGCATGGATACGTAGTCCTTCACGGATTCGAGCTTCTCCGGAAATCCAGTCAGACCTCGCAGGATCTTCCCCCGCTCCATGAAGGGCTTCCGGGCGGCATAATACCGCGCACACAGTTCCCGGTCTCTGTCGTGGACCACGTCGCAGCGAATCCCCGGATACCGGAGGCGCAACCCAGCGATCACATTCAGATACAGATCGCAGATCTCGTGGCTGATGACACTAAATTTCTCCAGAGCCTCCCGTCTGACCCTTTCTTCCACAGGCTCAAG
>JAGATO010000218.1 GCA_017621195.1 Bacillota bacterium
GCCTTTGACGATCTCCGCAGGCGCGTTGTCTCCGCCCATTCCATCTACGATTATTCTCATTTGTATCCTCCGTTTCCATGTTCGGCGCCGTTTTGTGCGCACACGTAATTATATGATACCACAGAACGGAAGAATGTGCAATTTTCAAGCCGTATTTTGTTTCGCTAATCCTCGATTTTCAGCACCGACACTTCGTAGGCAATGCGAATGTGAACGTTACCCTCTTCGTCCCGCTTCTTATACTCTCGGCTCTGGATCCGTCCCGTCAGACGGATGTGATCTCCGACGCACATCTGGCCGCCGTATCCGGCATTTCTCCCCCAGGCGATGCAGGGAATGTAATCGGATTTGTTGTACATCCGGTTGACCGCCACCATCAGATCGCAGATATCCCGTCCCAGAGGCGATGTCCGCTGCACCGGCTCCTTGCAGAGAAAGCCGTCCAGCTGAATGCAGTTTTCATCGTAGCTCTCCTCCCGTCCCGCCGTCCTGTACTCCCTGGCAAACACGGTGATGATCAACCGATTTCGTCCGCCTTCTTCCTTGTTGTAGGTACGGATCTGACCGCAGACGGCAATCCGTTCTCCGCAGGTCGGAATCGCGTCCAACATCAATCGTTCCGACACCACCACGGGAATGATGTCCCGATATCCGCTGCGTCTGGCTACCGCCAGCTTCATTTCGTAGAACTGCTCTCCGTAGGATTTATGACTGAACACCGGTTCTTCCTCCACCGTTCCCAACAGCTGCGCAAAATTAGTTTCCCGTTCCATTTCCATCCGACTTTCCCCCTTTATTTCGTTTCCGGGATCTGTTTTCCCGTGTGATCCATCGTATATCCGTCGCGGTAGATCAGCTGTCCCACCGGTACGATCTCATAGCCATCTTCCGTCAACCTCTTCAGGATCAGCGGAAGGTATTCCTCCACGTGCTCGGCGTTGTTGTGAAATAGGATGATGGATCCCGGTTTGACGTTCCTCGTCACCCGTTCCACAATCTGCTCCGCGCTGATATTCTTCCAGTCCAGGCTGTCCACTTCCCACTGGATGACCTTGTACCCCAGCTCTTCGCTGGTCTGAATCACAGCGTTGTTGTAGGCACCGAAGGGCGGCCGAAACACGCTGGGCCGAACCCCTGCAATGGACTGGATCGTATCCGCCGTCCGGTTCAGTTCCTCCGCGATCTTTTCCCTGGAAAGCTCCGTCATGTTGGGATGCGTGGCAGAATGGTTTCCCAGCTCGTGTCCCCGGGCTGCGATCTCCTTCACGTCCTGTGGGAATTTCGACGCCCAGAATTCCACCAGGAAGAACGTGGTCTTCACATTGTACTGATCCAGACAGTCTAAAATGGCCTTCGTATGTTCGTTTCCCCAATCGGCATCGATGCTGATGGCAATCTTTCGATCCTCCCGCTGCACCGAATAGATGGGAAGAAGCCGGCTTTGCCCGCTGTTTGACACCGCCAGATCCCGCAGCTGAGCTCCCAGAAAGCCGCTGCCTGCCACCACTGCCATGAGACACACGGCCACGGTCATCGTGGCTTTCGGAAAGCTCTTTCCAAAGGCCTTCGCCATATTCCATCCCCGCCTTGTTCGTTCTTTCATCTTCTTATCTCCTTCGCACTGTAGTCTGCGCCGTCCTGCCGCGCATCGATACAACCCCGCCCACAGCGGCGCATTTGTACCAGTCTATTCCGAAGGAGCCCGATTCATTCCACGCAAAAAGCTGCCGCCCACAGGTGATGTCTCACCTGCGGACAGCAGCTCCCAATTTACCAAATATGATCTCATACTGTGATTTCGATTCGATTGTGTTCCGGGTCCAGTACGACGCTTTCGTAGTAGCCGTCACCCGTGGTCCGCGGTTGGCCGACGACGCGATACCCGTCCTCCTCCAGCCGACGGGACAGTTCATCCACCGCCTCTCTGCTTCCGACGCCCATGGCCAGGTGATGCAGACCCAAACCGCAGGAAGCTCCTTCGGCATCTTCCTTCCGCCGCGGCGAGCCGCAGCCCTCCTGGTGCATCAGTTCCAGCCGTGCCCCGCCATCGAAGGTGAGAAAATAGGATCGAAACCCTTTCTTTTCATTATAATACAACTCCCCCGAAACGGCGCCGAAATACCTGCAGAAAAAATCCCGCATGGTCTCCAGATCGATCACGTACATGGCCGCGTGTTCGATCCTCATCGCGTCGCCTCCTCATATTCCTTCAGGCAGTCTGCCGCCTTCCCCGACAGAGGAATCAGAACGATCATATTGAACACGGTCATTAGCGCGATACCGAAATCTCCCAGATCCCAGACGAAGGTGTAGGTGGCCAGACCGCCGATGAACAGCATAGCCAGCGCCAGAATCTGGTAGGCCGCCTGAGAGACCCAGTTGTCACCGAAGAGATAGGCCACGTTGGAACGGGCGTAAAACAGGATCCCGATGAAGGTGGAAAAGCTGAACAGCCACAGGATCACCGCGATGAACACCACGCCGAAGCTTCCCAGATGGTACTCCATGGCTCCCTGCAGCAGGTCCATACCACCCAGACCGTCGGTGACCTCCGCCGGTGCCAAAAGCATCAGGAACGCCGTACAGCTGCAGATGACGATGGTATCGATGAACACGCCGAAGGCCTGCAGCAATCCGGCTTTCGCCGGGTGGCTCACATCGGCAGCCGCCGCTGCGCACGGTGCGGAGCCGGAACCGGCCTCGTTGGAAAACAGTCCCCGCTTGACGCCGTTCATGACCACGGCACCCAGGCCGCCTCCGGCCACCTGACGAAGCCCAAAGGCTTCCTGAAAAATCCGTTCAAATACGCCGGGGATCAGCTGAAAATTCTTCACGATGATGA
>JAGATO010000219.1 GCA_017621195.1 Bacillota bacterium
ACAAGAGAAATCCCATGCGCAGCGAGCGGGTGGCTTCCTTAGCGCGCTACGTCATCAACATGGCCCAGAATCCGGCGGATACCGCCAGCACTCAGTGGTTCGAGCGGACGCTGGACGATTCGGCCAACCGGCGCATGGCCATTCCCGAAAGCTTCATGGCCTGCGATGCCATTGTGAATATCGCTACCAACATCTGCACCGGACTGGTGGTGAGAGAAAAGGTCATCCACAAACACATCATGGAAGAAATTCCGTTCATGGCTACGGAGAACATCATGATGGAGGCTGTAAAACGGGGCGGAGACCGTCAGGAGCTGCATGAAAAGATCCGCGAGCTGTCCATGATCGCCGGAAATCGGGTCAAGGAAGAGGGACTGGACAACAATCTGCTGGAGCTGATCGCCGCGGAGCCTCTGTTCGGTCTGAGCATGGAAGACGTAACGAAGCTGCTGAATCCTTCCGATTACATCGGAAGATCGCCGCAGCAGGTGACGGAATTCGTAGAAGACTATTTGGAACCGCTGTTCGAAGAACACAGGGAAGACCTGGTTCGCGATGTGGAACTGTTTGTATAAAGCGAGGATAATAAGCTATGGTAATTGGAAAGAACGACGATCATGAAGAAGAACTGCTGAGCCTGAAGGAGCTGATCGAAAACAGTCGGAAGATCGTCATTAAAATCGGAAGCAACACCCTCTCCACCGACAAGGGAGAGGTGAACCTTCACGCGATGCACAACATCGTGGACCAGCTGGTGGAATGGATGAAGGGCGGAAAGGAGATCATCATCGTCTCCTCCGGCGCCGGGATCTGCGGCGTGGGCGCCATCAACAAGTGGTTCCGCCGGAAGGACATGAACTACAAGCAGGCGCTTTGTGCCATCGGTCAGGTGGAACTGATGATGGCGTATAAAGAGCTGTTTAAAGAGTACGACTACCACGTGGGGCAGCTGCTTCTGACCCGGGATGATTTCAACGATCACAGCCGGAATCTCCACATCCGGAACACGCTGTTCACCCTGGTGGACGAGGGCGTGGTGCCCATCGTCAATGAAAACGACACCGTCAGCGTAGACGAGATCAAGATCGGTGACAACGATACGCTGGGCGCTCTCACCGCCAATCTGTGGGGAGCGGACCTGCTGATCGTGCTGTCGGACATCGATGGCGTGTACGATAAAAATCCCAAGGAGCATCCCGACGCCAAGATCATCCGTCAGGTGACGGATATCGACGAGCTGAAGCGCAGCATTTCCACAGCGGGAACGAACCGGTTCGGAACGGGCGGCGTGGTGACCAAGATCGAAGCAGCCCGTCGGGTCAACGAATTCGGGATCCACATGGCGCTTCTGAACGGAAAGAAAGAGGACATTCTGCGCAAGGCTGCCGACGGCAGAGAAGAGGGCACTGTTTTTTACGGTTAATCCATTCCGTCAGCCAATGCGGTTAGTTATCGGTTAATTAGCGATTAGTTATTTTATGAAAAGAGAGGTAATTGCGATGAAATTAGGATTTATCGGTGCAGGAAACATGGGTGGAGCCATCATCCGCGGCTATGTGAAGAAGAATCCGGATCAGGCCCAGAACGTTTACATTTCCGAAGCTACGCCTGAAATGGCAAAGAAAGTGGCGGAGGCCATCGGCGTCAACGGAACGGACGGCGTAGATGATCTGGTTTCCAAAGTGGATACCATCGTGCTGGCCATCAAGCCCAACATGTTCGGAAAGGTTCTGCCTCAGGTGAAGGCGGCCATCGAGGCCAGTGACGATGAGAAGAGAGTGATCTCCATCGCGGCCGGCATCACTTTAGACTACCTGAAGAACGGACTGCCCGAAGGATTGAAGATCATCCGCGTCATGCCCAATACGCCGGCCATGGTCAACGAGGGAATGACGGCGCTGTTCCTGGGAGAAACCGCGGACGAAGCCTTTCAGAACGACGCTCTGGCCCTATTTGAAAGCTGCGGAAAGGTGGAAGTGCTGAACGAATCCCTGATCCATGCGGTGATCGGCGCCAGCGGTTCCAGCCCGGCATATACCTACATGTTCATCGAAGCCATCGCCGACGCGGTGGTTGCCGAGGGAATGCCCCGGGCGCAGGCCTATAAATTTGCGGCTCAGGCGGTTCTGGGCGCGGCGAAGATGGTTCTGGAGACCGGAAAGCATCCCGGCGCACTGAAGGACGATGTCTGCTCTCCGGCGGGAACCACCATCGAAGCGGTGATCTCCATGGAACAGATGGGTCTGCGGGCTGCGGTAATGCAGGGCGTCAGAGACTGCTGTGACAAGTCCAGAGAAATGTCCGGCGAAAAATAGGAGATGAGACAGCATGACCTATGAAGAAAAGACCATTTCTTCGGAAATGATATACGAGGGCGCGATCCTGAATCTGCGCAGGGATAAGGTGTACGTGAAGGGTGACAACACGTCCTATCGGGAGATCGTGGAGCACAACGGCGGCGTGGCCGTAGCTGCGGTCACCGACGATCATCGGATGCTGATGGTCAGCCAGTACCGCAAGGCGGCGGAGAGGGTGGTTCTGGAGGTTCCCGCGGGAAAACGGGAGACCGATGAGGATCCCATGTTTACCGCAATGCGGGAGTTGAGGGAGGAGACCGGGTATTCGGCCCAAAAGTTCAAACATCTGACTTCGTTTTATTCCTCCATCGGCTATTCCACCGAGGTGATCCACATCTATATGGCCACCGGGCTGACGCCGGGAGAAACGGACTTCGACGAAAACGAAGCCATCGATCTTTCCAGCTATCCGGTGGAAGAACTGAAGCAGATGGTTTTGGACGGCGAGATCATCGACGGAAAGACCATCACCGCTATTTTATTAGTTGCAGCAGAGCTGGGCATATAAACGCTTCGATCAGAGCCGCAATGGCGGCCAACAGAAGGGGCGGAACGAAACAGGTACAATAAGGGCCTGCCTCCTGGGCCAGGCTCTTTTTTCTGCGCGTACCGCTGCGGCGGTCCGCAGCGTTGGCTCCGGCAGCGGCAACGCCTAAAAACAGCGCCGGAAGGATCAGCAGATTGGGCGGAAGAACGGTGAGAACCAGGGTAGCCAGCCCTTTCAGCTGCAGGAAGTCCAGGAGAAGAGCGGCGGAAAAACCCAGAGCGGCGCCCTTGTAGGCTACGGCGGCGTAAGCCACGGGAAAGCCGATGGCGGTGAGCCCTGAAAGAAAGATCAGGAGCAGGAGACCCAGGTTGTTGCCTGTCGACTGCAGCAGCACGGCGCTGTGATCCGGGGAAGCGTTGTCCGCAAAGAGATGCTCCACCAGGTACGCGCCCACCTGAGCCCGGCTGTCGGCCGGCAGGGACAGTTCGGTGAAAACGCCGACGGAGATCCCGGAGACGAGAAAGAAAAACGGGATGAGCCAGGTTCCGGAACGTTGGAAATACGCATGGGTCATATGTGTCATGGATGTCACCTCCTTTTCTTGTAGAAGAATATGTACAACCATGGCCGCCTATGACTGAAAGTTGATGAGGTGTGGGATGGATGAGACGTTGAGAGAGTATGCGGAATACTTGGAGAAAGAAAAGAAGATGGCCGAAAATACGCGTCTGGCCTACCAGTCGGACGTGACGGAGCTGCAGACGTTTTTGGCTCAGCGGGGCAACGATCAGCCGTTGACCGCGGGAAATGCCGATGTGGTGGCGTGGATGCTGAAGCTGAAAAACGACGGAAAGTCGGGGGCTACGCTGAACCGGAAGCTGGCTGCTGTCCGGGGATATTTCGGTTATTTCGTCAGGAAGGGGACGATCCGGGAAAATCCCACGGATCACATCAAGTCCCCGAAAGTAAAGAGAAAGCAGATCGAGTATCTGACGGTGGAGGAGATGGAAACACTGCTGGCTCAGCCGGATGACAGTCTGAAGGGCCGCCGGGATCAGGCGCTTTTGGAACTGCTGTACGCCGCAGGTCTGCGGGTGACGGAGGCGGCGGGAGCCAACGTCTCGGACCTGAACCTGCGCATCGGTTTCATCACCTGCACCGGAGAGCACGGCAAGGCTCGCATCGTTCCTCTGGGTCGTCCTTCCAGGGAGGCCATCGAAACGTATCTGTACGATGTCCGTCCTCAGCTTCTGCGGGAGAAGGAAGATGACGGTGCGCTGTTCCTCAACGCTAACGGAGCACGGCTGACCCGGCAGGGCGTGTGGAAGATCCTGAAGGAATACGCCCAGAAGGCTGGGCTGGAACACCGTCTGTCGCCCCAGACGCTGCGCAACTCCTTTGCTGTCCACATGGTACAGAACGGCGCGGATCTGAAGTCCATTCAGGAGCTGATGGGTCACGAGGATCTGACGGCCACTCAAATCTATCTTTCGGTGACGAAGAACCGCATCAAGGAGGTCTATGACCGAACCCATCCGCGGGCATAAAAATTTGGAAAACCATAAAAAAATGCTTGCTTTTGAGTCGGGATATGTGTTATATTTGAAAAGATGTATTACGGGCGTTCCGCTGGATAGAGTGATGACCACGTTTGGATACCATGAACGTCTATGAGGGAAGGAGGACACAATACAATGGATATCATGCAGGTAATTGCACAGGACTATGTAAAGAGTGATGTTCCTGAATTCGGTGTTGGTGATACTGTAAGAGTACACATCAAGATCAAGGAAGGTTCCCGCGAAAGAATCCAGACTTTTGAAGGATTCGTACTGAAGAGACAGAACGGCGGTTTGGATGCCACCTTTACTGTCAGAAGAATTGCTTCCGGCGTCGGCGTAGAAAAGACGTTCCCGGTTCATTCTCCGCTGGTTGAAAAGATCGAAGTGCTGAGAAAGGGCGATGTAAGAAGAGCTAAGCTGAACTATATGCGTCAGAGAACCGGTAAGGCTGCCAAGATCAAGAGCAAGGAACAGTAAACTGCGGTTTACGGTGAAGATCGAAATGAAAAGGACTGTTTGCAAAGCGATTTGCGAATGGTCTTTTTGCTTTTTTGTCGAAGAACTGTTTTCCCTGACAATGGGGGTGGAAATCATAGGAAAGCTGTGTTACGATGGATCGAGGAGGTGGGCCACAGGTGGCCCGAAAAGAGTATGCGAGACAAAAAGAATCACTATTTGAAAAAGGTGCTGTTAGTCATGATCGGAGCAGCCATCACCGGAGCCGGAGTTACGATCTTCTACGTTCCGGGATCGATCCTGGGCGGGGGGATCACGGCGGTTTCCATCCTGATGCATCACGTGTTCGGAACCAACGTGGCCACGGTTACGTTCGTCTGTAACATCCCCATTCTCATTTTAGGATATTTTCTGGTGGACCGGGAGTTCATGATTCTGTCCACCATCGGCATGGTCACCATGTCCGTTGCCATGCGGGTGGCGGAGGTTGTTCCTGTGCCTACCACCAACGTGCTGAC
>JAGATO010000220.1 GCA_017621195.1 Bacillota bacterium
CTCGCCGAACCGTCCGTGCTTGATGGCCATGGGCCTTCCGCACAGCTCGCAGACCTCGTCGGTCAGCTCGTCTTCCAGCTTCACCTTTTCGATGGCGTTATCGGCAACTTCCAGTTCCTTTTCCAGAATGCCATAGAAATCCTCGATGACCTTCTGCCATTCGATTCCTTTGACTTCGATATCGTCCAGCTTCTCCTCCATCTCGGCGGTAAAGCCGGCATCCACGATCTCCTTGAAGTAGGTCTCCATGAGATCGGTCACCAGGAAACCCAGTTCCGTAGGCTTTAACGTCTTCTTTTCCCGGGTGACGTACTTGCGCTCCACCAGCGTTCCCACGATGGGCGCATAGGTGCTGGGACGACCGATATCCTTTTCTTCCAGCTCCTTGACCAAAGACGCTTCCGTAAACCGGGAAGGCGGCTGGGTGAAATTCTGTTCGCCGCCCAGATCCACTGCCAAAAGCTTCTCTCCCTGCGACAGATCCGGCAGCATCTTTTCCTCGTCCTCCTCGGCGGCATTGTTGTACACCTTCATGTAACCGTCGAACTTCAGCTTGGAGCCGGTGGCACGGAACGCATAATCTCCGTTTCTGATCTCCGCCGAAACGCTGTCGAACACCGCCGGTTTCATGCGGCTGGCCACGAACCGCGACCAGATCAGCTTGTAAAGATTGTACTGTTCCCGGGTCAGCGAATCCTTGATGGAGTCGGGGTGGAGGCTGACGTTGCTGGGCCGGATGGCTTCGTGGGCATCCTGCACGTCCTTTTTCTTATTGGAGTACACGGCATTTCCCAGATATCCGTGACCGAAGCTCTGATCGATGTAATGCTTCACCGCCTCTTCCGCCTCCGCGGAAACGCGGACGGAATCGGTACGGATATAGGTGACGAGACCCACGGTGCCCTGTCCCTTGATCTCCACGCCTTCGTAGAGCTGCTGGGCCACCATCATGGTCCTCTTCGTGTTGAAATTCAACTTGTTGGATGCTTCCTGCTGCAGGCTGCTGGTGGTGAACGGCGGCATCGGCTTTTTGATGCGCTCCTTCAGATCCACTTTCCCTACAATATAGTCCCCCGACCGCAGGGCCGCCAGTATGGCGTCAGCCTGGGCCTTGTTCTCTACCGTAATCTTCTTTCCGCAGTACTCCGTCAGCTTGGCGGTAAACTGCTTCTTTTTCTTTCCTTTTTCTTCCGGCTTCTGCAGGACCGCCGTAATGGTCCAGTACTCCTTGGGAATAAAGGCCTGGATCAGCTTTTCCCGATCGCAGATGATCTTCAGAGCCGCCGACTGTACACGACCTGCGGACAGGCCGCGGCGGATCTTTCTCCAAAGGAGCGGACTGATCTGATATCCCACCAGACGGTCCAGAACGCGGCGGGCCTGCTGAGCATCCACCAGATTCTGGTTGATGGCCCGCGGCTTCTTCACGGCGTTCTGAATGGCGCTCTTGGTGATCTCGTTGAATTCGATCCGGCAGGGTTTTGTTCCGTCCATCCCCAGAAGATAGGCAATGTGCCAGGAGATGGCCTCCCCTTCCCGGTCAGGGTCGGTAGCCAGAAAGACACGATCCGCGTCCTTGGCTTCTTTCTTCATGGTCTTGATCACGTCACCCTTGCCGCGGATGGAAATATACTGAGGTTCGAACCGGTGTTCCAGATCGATGCCCAGCTTGCTCTTGGGCAGATCCCTCGCGTGACCCACCGAAGCTACTACTTTATATTTACTTCCTAAAAACTTTCCAACGGTCTTTGCCTTGGAGGGAGACTCTACTATCACAAGCGTCTTTCCCATCGTTATTCTTACCTCCAAATCCGAAAATAGACAGAA
>JAGATO010000221.1 GCA_017621195.1 Bacillota bacterium
AAAACGGTTATTGCAATTTCCGGCGAAATCGACATCATCTGCGATGGCAGCCGAACCTGTATTCTCCGGGGCGGCTGCGCCACCATGGCCCGGATCACGGGATCCGGCTGCATGCTCACCGCTCTGATGGGCGCATTCTGCGGAAGCTGGGACGATTCTTTCGCCGCAGCCTGCGCCGCCACGGCCGCCATGGGCGTCAGTGGAGAAACCGCAGAACGAAAGCGTCTGCAAAACGGCACCGGAAATGCCACGTTCCGCAGCGACCTGATCGACGCGGTATTCAATCTGACCGGGGAACAACTTACACAAGGAGCAAATTATGAAATTCACGAAAGATGAGATCCGCCGCGCCATGCTGCTTTACGCCGTGACGGATCAGGGCTGGCTGAAGGAGGGACAGACCCTGCTTTCTGTCTGCGAAGAGGTACTGGCCAATGGCGCAACATTTTTACAGATCCGTGAAAAGGACCTGAGTCCTGACGCCTTTGAAGCGGAGGCGGCCAGGCTGAAAGCGTTGTGCGATAACTATCATGTCCCCTTCGTGGTCAACGACAGCGTGGAGATCGCCCTGGCCATCGATGCTGACGGCGTCCATGTGGGGCAATCCGACATCCGGGGCCGGAACATCCGCGCCATCATCGGCCCGGACAAGATCCTGGGCATCTCCGCTGGTACGGTAGAGGAAGCAGTCGCCGCGGAAACTGCCGGGGCTGACTACATCGGCGTAGGCGCAGTCTTCCCCACCGGCACCAAGAAAAACGCCCGGAATCTGACGGTGGAAAAGCTCCGGGAAATCTGCGATGCCGTATCCATCCCTGTGGTCGCCATCGGCGGCATCCACGCAAAGAATCTCCCGGCGCTGAAAGGCAGCGGCGTGGACGGTGTCGCAGTGGTTTCCGCCATCTTCGCGGCGCACGATCCCGCCAAGGCGACCCGGGAACTGCTGACGCTGTCGAGGGAGATGGCAGCCCATGGATAAGAAATATGCCATCTTCGACATGGACGGCACCCTGATCGATTCCATGGTCTTCTGGAAGAATCTCGCATCGGAATACCTGCACAGCAAAGGCGTACAGGAAATTCCGGCGGACATTCCGGAGCGGATCAAACCCATGACCATGTCGGAATCCGCCGCGCTGTTCCAGTCAGAATTCGGCCTGACCGGCGACATTGAAGCGGAAATGAACGCCATGATGGATGCGCACTACCGCAATGACATTCCTTTGAAGCCGGGTGTTTCCGCCTATCTTCGGAAGCTTCGGGCCCAGGGCGTGCGGCTGTGCGTGGCTTCCGCCACGGCGGAGCATCTGATGGCAGCCTGTCTGGAACGGCTGGGAGTACTTTCTTACTTTGACTTCCTGCTCTCCTGCGAAAGCGTGGGCGCAGGCAAGCAAAGTCCCGCCGTCTACCGGGAAGCCGCCCGGCGGCTGGGGGCGGAATCCGCGCAGATCGCGGTCTACGAGGATGCCTGCTACGCTGTCCGGACCGCCAGGGATGCCGGGTTCCATGTGGTGGGCGTATTTGACGAAAGCGCCCACTGGGAAGCCGTCAGATCCATTGCCCATGAAACCATTCTAAATTGGGAGGACGCAGTATGAGCGCAAGCATTGCCATTCAGATTTTACCCGCCGTCGGCACGGATGCGGAAGTCTGCCGCATCGTGGACGACGTGATCGCCTATATTCAGAGCACCGGATTGACCTGTCACGTTGGCCCCTTCGAGACCACCATTGAAGGGAACAGCTGTGATGAACTGATGGACATTGCAAGAGAATGTCTGCACGTGGCTACCCGCTCCGGCGCGCCAAAAGTATCGGCTTATATCAAGGCGGTATACCGCCCGGAAGGTGAGATCCTGACCATCGATCAGAAGATCGGAAAATATCAGTAAGAGCTTGCAGCACCGGTCTGCGGACCGGTGCGCAATGACACGATGGAATGAGCGGCACATTGGGGGCACCACCTTGTGTCGCGATAGAAAAGGAGAATGTGTATGAAAACAGCATTATCCATCGCTGGCAGTGACTGCAGCGGAGGCGCCGGTATTCAGGCCGACCTGAAAACGATGACCATGAATGGTGTTTACGGCATGAGCGCCATCACGGCGCTGACTGCCCAGAACACCACCGGCGTATCAGCAATCATGGAGGTAACTCCGGAATTTTTACAGCAGCAGATCGATATGATCTTTGACGACATCCGCCCCGGCGCGGTGAAGATCGGCATGGTTCCTTCCCGGGAGCTGATGGAGACCATCGCCCGGCGGCTCACCTTCTGGAACGCACAGAATGTGGTGGTGGATCCCGTGATGGTGGCAACCAGCGGGGCCGATCTGATGCAGTCGGCTGCGGTAAAGACGCTGAAAGATAACCTTCTCCCTCTGGCAGCCCTTGCAACGCCCAATATCCCGGAAGCGGAGATTCTCGCCGGTAT
>JAGATO010000018.1 GCA_017621195.1 Bacillota bacterium
CACTCAGCTGCCCTACGCTATGACGGTAGCTGCCGTATCCTTCGTATCCTTCATCATCGCCGGTCTGATCCAGAACGTAGTGATCTGTCTGGTCATCGCCTGCGCACTGATGGTTGGAACGCTGTTAGTGATCCGTGCCGTCGTTGGAAGCAAGTATGCGGACATGTTTGATGAAATGAAGAAGGCCGCCGAAGCTCGTAAAGCTGCATAACGGTACCTGTCTTACATAGACACAAAACGACTTTGGAATTTTCGGAATTACACATAAAACACATTAACGAACGAAGCACCGCCGGGAGATCCCGGCGGTGCTTCGTTGTTTCGGAATTGACGTTTTCGTGACGCGAAGGTATAATAGAACGAAGTATCATACAGACTAAATGAATACGAAGACAAGGAGACAATTGTATGACGAAATTTGTACTTCAGGCGTTGGCCATGATCTTTATGGTGTGCGACCATCTTTCTGCCAGCCTGTTGCCCGGTCCCCTGTGGCTGGGCTGGGTGGGGCGGCTGGCATTTCCCATATTTGCTTTCCTGCTGACCGAAGGATATTTTCACACGACGAATTTCAAAGGATACGCGAAGCGGATGTTCCTCTTTGCGCTGTTGTTGGAGATTCCCATGAACCTCCTCTATGGAGGAACGGTGATCTATCCGTTTCATCAAAATGTACTGTGGCTGTTTTTGGTGGGACTGTTCTACATGAAGGGATTAGATCGGATTCTATCGATGCAGGGGAAGGAAGACACGAGTCGAACTCTCTGCGTTCTGGGAACGATTGGAAAACTGATGCTGGCCGCAGGGCTGACCATCTTTCTGTTCCTGTTCTGTTCACTGACCATGATGGACTATTACGGTTTCGGAACCCTGATGATCCTGGTATTCTACGCCGGAACGAGATTGCGCGAAACGAAGATCCGGGGAAGGGAGATTCCTGCGGTGCTGGTCATGGCGGGATAGCTGGCGGCCATGTATTACATCAACGTGGAGATGATCATGGGAGAGATCCGGGTGATTCAATGCTTCGGTCGCTCCTTTGACATCCCGGTGCAGGGGCTGGCGCTGCTTTCACTTCCTTTGATCTGGACCTATCACGGAACACTGGGGTATCACAGCCGCTGGTGGAAGTGGTTCTGCTACGCCTTTTATCCCGTTCACATGATGGTTTTAGCGGTGCTTTGGCTCGCATGGTAAGAGGAAAAACAAAGGGGCGTTTCGATCCGGAGCAGGATCGGAACGCCCCTTCGGTTTCTGCCAGCTGTCCCAACGGAAGGAAGATAAAAGAATACGGAGACGGGCCGGAAGAAGTGTGGTATAATCGTTGTATGCGATGAAAAACGAAAAGGAGAATCTGCGCTATGAAATATACCGTTTGGAAGCTATATACCAGCAGACTGGGACTGGAGGTCTGTACCAATGTATTGATGGCCAACGGGATCTCCGGAATGATCTTTGACGATCCGGAGGATGTGACCGATCTGCTGAATAAGAAAAACCAGTACGACTGGGATTACGTGGACGATTCCGTCCGGGAACTGGCCCAGGAAGAACCGGCCATTACCGTCTATTTTGACCGGACGGAAGAAGGGCGAAAGAATCTGGAGATGGCCATGGCCTGCGTAGAGGCCATCAAAACGAAGAAAGAAGACCCGGACAGCGCCTGGGCAAGGATGGATCTGGGCCGTCTGGAAATGGAAATCTCAGTGGCCGACGATGAGGATTGGAAGGATAAGTGGAAGGAATACTTCAAACCGGCTCACATCACCGATCGGATCGTGGTAAAGCCCAGTTGGGAAACGTATGAGCGGCAGAGCGAAGACGAGCTGATCATCGAAATCGATCCCGGCATGGCCTTCGGTACCGGAACCCATCCCACCACGACTCTGTGCGTGAAGCTGCTGGAAAAGTACATTGAAAGTCCCCGTGACGTGGTATTGGATGTCGGCTGCGGCTCGGGTATTTTATCCATGGCTGCGGCCTTGCTGGGCGTGGACGAAACGGTAGGCGTGGAGATCGATCCGGTCGCGGTGGAAGTGGCTAAGGAAAACGTGGAGCTGAACGGCCTTTCGGATCGGATCCGCGTCATGGAAGGAGACCTGACCAAGGGACTGGATATGAAGGCCGATATCGTGGTGGCGAACCTGATGGCCGATCTGGTCATGATGCTGTCCAAAGATGTGGCGAAACATCTGCGCGGCAAGGCGATCTACATTTCCTCCGGCATCCTCATCGAAAAACAGGCTCAGGTCAGCCATGTGATTCGCAGCTGCGGCTTTGAAATTCTGGAAGTGCTGGAACAGGGAGAATGGTGTGCCATCGCAGCGCGCCTGAAGGAAGGAAACGAAGCAGAGTAGGACGGAAAGGACGGAGCATGAGCCGATTTTTTGTGGAACCGCAGCAGATCTGTGGTGAACGAATCTATATGACCGACGGCGAAGATATCAAACACCTGTCGCGGGTATTGCGGTTGACGGAAGGGGATTTCGTCGACGTGTCGGACACGAAGGAATATGAATATCGCTGCGAAATCGAAGAGATCGCCAGAGATCAGGTGATCCTTCGCATTCACGATAAGCAGAGCTTCGCCAAAGAGCCGAAGCTGCAGGTGACGCTGTATCAGGGAATTCCCAAGCAGGGAAAGATGGAAACCATCATCCAGAAGACGGTGGAGCTGGGAGTCTATCGGATCGTTCCCGTATTTACGAAGCGGACCGTGGTGACCGACAGCCGTGGAAATTTCGGAAAGAAGGTGCAGCGCTGGCAGAAGATCTCCGCAGAGGCGGTGAAGCAGTGTAAGCGCGGTATCATTCCGGAAGTGGCCGAGGCCATCACCTTTGAGGAAATGGTGAGAGAAGCAGCAGCTGAGCACGATCTGGTTCTGTTCCTCTTCGAGGACGAGCAGGAGACCACCATCAAGCAGGTATTGCGCCAGCGTCAGGCTGCGGCAATCGCCTCCGGCGTTCCGCTTCGATCCGTGGCTTTGCTGATCGGTCCGGAGGGAGGATTTTCCGCGGAGGAGGCCGAAACCATCGTGGCTTCCGGAGCCTGCTGCGCCACGCTGGGAAAAACCATCCTGCGCACGGAAACGGCGGGAATGGCAGCTCTGGCTATGACGATGTACGAATTAGAACTGTAAGACTATATAAAATAAATATTTAATATATTACGCCGGGGGAGCCAACGAAATGAGCCTAAACCAGGCGAAGGAAGTCTGGTTCCGAATCCTGAAACAAAAGGGGGCCGATTCGCGTCTATGATACTGTAAGGAAAAAGAATCGGAAAAGGGGTTGAGATTTATGACGAAGCAATACGACGAAACAAGAGACGA
>JAGATO010000222.1 GCA_017621195.1 Bacillota bacterium
CCCGGACGATGGCGACCGGAATCTCCATATCGGGCATCAGGTCCAAAGGAATCCCTATCAGGGATGTCACGCCAAGCAGAACCACGCTCAATAAAAGCATGATCGTAGTGACGGGCCGCTTGACGGAAAGTGATGACAGATTCATAGGCAGCCTCCTTATTCTACGACGTTGACTTCTTCACCGGCTACAACGTAGTGCTGCCCCGTGGTGACGATGGTCTGTCCTTCGGTGAGACCGGACAGAATTTCTACGTATTCGCCGTTATCCAGGCCGGTTTCCACGGGAACGAATTCCGGTACGGTGCCGTTGAGCACGACTACCTGGGTCTCGCCGTTTTTGATGAGAACGGCATCGGAAGGTACGGCCAGAACGTTATTTTTGCGGTTGGACGTTACGTGAACCTCGGCAAACATACCGGCCATCAAGCCTTCCTGTCCTTCGTTTACGGAAATGGTCACCGGATAGGTGAAGCTTCCTACGCCGGGAGCCGGAGATACGGTCTTGACGGTACCGGTAAAGGTCTGGTTGGGCAGGGTCTTGACGGTAATTGTAACGGGATCTCCTGCGTGGATGTTACTGATCAGGTATTCGGATACGTTGGTGCTGATTTCCAGCGTGGACGTATCGCTGACCGTGGCAACCGGGGAACCGGGGAACTGGCCCACCACGGCGTTCAGATCGGTGACGTAGCCGTCGATCGGAGAGGTGATGGTGCCGTTGCCGACGACGCTGCCGGCGCTGCCCAGAACGGCGGAGGCCTGACGAACCTGCTCCTGAGCAGTGTTGTAGGCGTTCTCAGCCTGCTCAAAGGCCTGCTGAGAAATGGCACCTTCCGCATATAGGGATTTCATGCGATCGTAGTTGGTTTTGGCGGTATTCAGTCCTTCCACTGCCATGTTGTAGGCGGCGGACGCCTGACCGTAGCTGCCGCTGACGGACGAGGTATCCAGCTTCACCAGCGTGGTTCCGGCGGTGACGTAATCGCCCACCTCCACGTAAACGCCGGTGACTTCGGCCTGCAATCCGGCGGCCAGAACCACCTGATTCTCCGCCTGAATGGTTCCGGTCAGCGGAGAGGTGGTTTCCAGATCCATGCGGGAAACGCTGTCGGTCTTCACGTTGACCAGATATTTTTCTTCTTCGGCGGAGTTCACGTTGGCGCTGATGATACGGTAGGCTGAGAACAGTACCAGAACGGCAACGATGATGATTAAGACTTTTTTGCTCTTTTTCATATACTCTAATCCTCCTGTGACAATAGGAAAACCGACCCGCTGGTCGGTCGATACTGTTTCATTATATTACTGCAAAATCGCATGGTCAAGTGAAAATTGACCCGCGGGTCAGAAAATTGGTTTTTTCGTGAAGGCTTGCGAAAAAAGTCCAAGTCATGTATGATACAGACAGAAATGCGACGCGGCTGTCCCGGCGGCAGAGCCATCGTTCCAGCGATCGGAGCCGGTTGCCTCGGCGGCGAAATCGGTTGTACAGCGATCGGAGTCGGTTGCTCCGGCCGAACAGTCGAAAGAAAAGAGGAAACATCATGGCAAAATTGAAGAAAGCGGAAGTCCAGCCTCTGGTGGACCGCCTGCTGGAACTGTACCCCAACGCGGAGTGCGCTCTGCATTTCGGATCGGTGTATCAGCTGGTGGTGGCAGTGGCGTTATCGGCCCAGACCACGGATAAAAGCGTCAACGAAGTCACGCCGGCGCTGTTTGAGCGCTGCCCCGATGCCAGAGCCATGGCCCAGATCACGGAAGAAGAGCTGCAGGGCCTGATCAAGCGCATCGGCATGTACAAAACCAAGGCCAAAAACATCATTAAAATGGCACAGATGCTGGTGGAAAAATACAACGGCGAAGTGCCGGGGGATTATGACAAGCTGGTGGAGCTGCCCGGCGTCGGTCGCAAGACGGCAAATGTGGTTCTGTCGGTAGGCTTCGGCCACCAGCGCATTGCGGTGGACACTCACGTATTCCGTCTGGCAAACCGCATGGGCTTCGTCAAGGAGACCGACGTATTGAAGACGGAGCTGGGGCTGATGAAGGCGATACCGGAGGAAAACTGGAGTGCCCTGCATCACGCGTTGATCTGGCACGGCCGCCAGGTCTGCACGGCGCGCAATCCCAGATGCGAGGAATGCGGCGCAGCGGATCTGTGCAAGAAGAACATGGAACCGGCAGGCGGCAAGGCGGTGGCGAAGAAAGAAGCCGCGCCGAAGAAGGCGGCGAAGGCAGCGAAGAAAGAAGCCGCGCCGAACGCGGAGTGAGATGCTTTGTCGGCGCTGATCGAAGAATGGGAAACAAAGCGAAAAGGAAAGACCCGGTGCAGAGGAATTGCACCGGGTCTTTTGCAATTGTGTCGAACGATTAGAGAAAAACGAAGCCAGTGGCGATGACGGCCAGCATATGGATGATGATGTTGAAAAATTTTTCGGTGTTCATGGAAAAACTCCTTTCTTCGCAAAACCAACGGATCCTTTGGTGTCGTCCCGCGTTTGGCTTCGGGCTGATTACATCAGGACAACGCCTGCGATGATCAGAACCATTACACCTGCGATGATGGCTAAAAACGTCTTGTTATTCATGTGAATTCTCCTTTCTATATTCATATACACTCATTATGTACGACCGCCCAGCGGCCGGTTACGGTTGGATTTTCAAATCAGCTGATGTCATATCCTTTTGACATCTTCATCATACAACGAAGAATGAAATAAGTAAAACGAATAAAAATAATATATCGATAAGAAAATTTGATCGATTTTGCTTTTCTTATGGAACGAAGAAAAAAACTGATGAAAGACGAGGAGGGATGATAATGCCAGTGTGAGGGGGATCCCTATATTATCTGAAAGAAATTCACTTATCTTATAGAGAAAAACGGAATTCCTGAATTTTGCAGCATCGCTTCCGTTAAAATATAGGGCTTTTTAAAAGTCCTGTAAATCAGCTTTTTGAAACGCTATTTTATAGGGATTTCAGAAGAAAAGAAAGCCAATAATTTACATATAATAAATAATAAACCTTATTTCTATATTTTTGATTGTTGAGCAGACAGATAGATAGGAACTCCTTGTTTTTTCCTATATTTTAGTGAGCAAAAGAAGTAAAATATAGAATTTCTGTTTTTTGCTATAAAGTAGGGCGATTTTGATAGCGAAATACAGGCTTTTGGATTTCTCCTATATATTAGAAGATTTTCAATGTGAAGAAATAGGATTTTGTCGCTTGGCGTAGAGAATTGCGCTGGCGCCGCCCGCCGCGCCACAATCACAAAAAAGCCATCGCAGCGACTTTCGTCAAACAGCGATGGCTTTCTTTTTTATCGGTATTGCAACGCCGCGCTCCGCGCGCGTTGCGTACTTCTTGCGCCGCGCTCCGCGCGCGTTGCGTACTTCTTGCACCGCGCTCCGTGCGCGTTGCGTACTTCTTGCGCCGCGCTCCGCGGCGCATGGCGCGAATTCGCTTTGATTATGCGTTCTTACCGCAGCACTTCTTGTACTTCTTTCCGGAACCGCAGGGGCAGGGATCGTTTCTGCCGGGGGTCTTTTCCTTGACAACGGTCTTGGAGCGCTTGTAGTTCTTGGTGATCTCGGCTCTCTTTTCCTCGGTCAGGATGGTGTCCCACTGGGGCAGGGTGAACAGATAGTCTGCGCCGGCGACCAGCATGTTGTAGTACAGCTTTTTCAGATCGATGTCCAGGGAGATTTCAGTGGTTTCATCGAAACCGTCCAGCTTCTGTTCTTCCCGAAGGCTGGTGTTGATGCCGTCCAGAAAACCCATGAAGATCACGGGATCGGCTTCGTACTTGTCCACCAGCTCCTGGAAGGTACCGGTCACCTTTTCGTAGGGCCTGTCCAGAATATCGCTGTAGATCTTCTTTTCCGTGGAGCTGTATTTCTCCCAGAAGTCGGGAAAGCTTTCATCGGTCTGATTGGAGATCAAATCTTCCCAATCTTTAAATAAACTCATGTCTGTTATCTCCTTATTTTCTTACTTTGTTCGGATCAGCGGAGCAAATTATCTGTCCAGATCGGCAACGCAGATGACGCTCTTGATCTCTTTGACGAAGGTGAAGCCGCTGATGTCTTCCAGCGCCTCGTTCAGACGATCTCTGGTGGTTTCGCCCAGGATGTAGATCAGCGGAACGTAGCGGCCGGTCTGCTTCGTACTGGGATGCTGAACGAAGGATTTGATGGCAATACCGGCATCGCCGAACTTGGTGGCAATCTTGCCCAGAACGCCGGTCATGTCTTCCGCCAGCAGAGTGACGTAGTACATGTTCTGACCTTCGCCGTCGAACTGCAGATTGACGTTGTCGTTCACGGCGGTGGGAATGGTCCGGTCGGTGGTGCCGAAAGCGTAGGCTCTGGCAATTTCCAGCAGGTTGCCGACCACGGCACTGCCGGTGGGCATAGCGCCTGCGCCCTTGCCGTAGAGCATCACGTCGTCGACGGCGTTGCCCTTGGCGAAGATGGCATTGAACTCGTTCTTAACGGTGGCCAGAGGATGTCCCAGAGGAACCATAGCCGGCTGAACGGAACATTCCAAAGTGTTGCGGTATCTTCTGGCGTGGGCCAGCAGCTTGATGGTGTAGCCGAACTGCTTGGCGTAGGCCATATCTTCCTTGGTGATGTTGGTGATGCCCTCTCTGGGAATGTCTTCCGGAGCAACGCGAACGCCGAAGGCAGTGGAGATCAGGATCGACAGCTTGTTGACCGCGTCGTAGCCTTCCACGTCGCCCGTGGGATCGGCTTCGGCAAAGCCCATGGCCTGAGCCTGCTTCAGAGCGTCGGCATATTCCATGTCGTTTTCGGCCATCTGGGTCAGGATGTAGTTGGTGGTACCGTTGACGATACCGACGACTTCGGTGAACTCATTGGCCTGCAGAGAGGTGGACAGGGCGTTCAGAATGGGAATGCCGCCGCCCACACTGGCTTCGTAGCGCAGGATGACCTTGTTGTCGATAGCCAGCTGTGTCAGATAGGGACCGTCCTTGGCGATGACTGCCTTGTTGGCGGTAACGACGTGCTTTCCGGCCTTGATGGCTTCTTCCATATAGTCGAAGGCGGGGTGAATTCCGCCCAGAACTTCCACGACCACATCGATCTCGGGATTCTTCAGGATATCATCGGGGTTGTCCGTAAACAGCTCGTCCGGAGCAGATACGTCTCTCTTTTTGGAGAGATCTCTTACCAGAATCTTGGTTACTTCGATGGACAGGCCGGTGGTATAGGAAATCGTATGTGCATTGGTTGACAACATGCGGTACGTACCGCCGCCGACTGTGCCAAACCCTAATAAGCCAACTTTAATGGTTTTCTTTTTCATGGTATACCTCCCCAAAATGTCGTACTTAGTATCATTATATTATACGTCGAAAAAAAAGTAAATGATTTTGACGCAGAAATCCGAATGATCGTTTTTGCAAAAAAATTTACGAAAATGATAATTTGAGTTGATTTTTCTGACGGATTGTGAGAAACTTAGCTTGGGACATTTTTCCGAAATGGCCCAGGATCACAGGAGAAAAGAGGAAGGAAACCATGGCACTTCACATCGTTTTGGTCGAGCCGGAGATTCCGCCCAATACGGGAAATATCGCCCGTACCTGCGCCGCTACAGGAGCCCACCTTCACCTGGTGAAGCCGCTGGGATTTTCCATCGATGATAAACACCTGAAGCGGGCTGGGTTGGACTACTGGCCTTTCGTAACGTTGACAATCCATGAAAGTCTGGAAGAGTTTATGCAGGAATACGAGGGAGCCACCATGTATCTGGCGACCACCAAAGGTGGCAGACGCCACACCGACGTGGCGTACAAGGACGGCGACATGATCCTCTTCGGCCGGGAAACGGCCGGATTGCCGCGGGAGTTTATCCGCGCCCATCAGGAACAGGCCATTCGGATTCCCATGAGCGCCGACACCAGACTGCGATCGCTGAACCTGGCTAATTCCGCCAATATCATTCTGTTTGAAGCGCTGCGCCAGCTGGATTTTCCGGGACTGGAATAAATCATTTCTTTTTCCGTCACAGGGCTGTGACAAATCCCGATTTTATGGTAAAATGCACGTGATGGAATAGGAGATGCAGTTATGAGATTAGGATATGATCTGACGATTGAACAGGCGCAAAAACTGGTGATGACGCCGGAATTGATCCAGGCGATTCAGATCCTCCAGTTTAACACGCAGGAATTGGAAAACTATGTGGACGAGCAGGTGCTGGTCAATCCCATTTTGGAGATCGACGGTGACGCCGGGCCTGGACGCGGCGACCGGGAGGCTGCCGAAGGAAAGCGCGACAGCGACATGGATTACGGGGAGCGATATGAAGAAGCTCACCGATCCAAAGCTAAAGACAGCGAATTCGACTGGGCGGAACACTTCAAGGAACGGGAATACGACGACATCAGCTACAAGCAGTGGCAGTACAACAGCCACAGCGAGGACGGGGACTATACCTTCGAGCAGTTCGTCAGCAGCGACGTAACGCTGACAGAGAACTTGATGTTCCAGCTGCAGTTCGTGCCCATGAAAAAAAGCTGCCGGATGATCGCCAAATACATGATCGAGGCGCTGGACGAAAACGGCTACCTGACACAGCCGGTGGAAGAGCTGGCTCAGCAGTTTCACCTGACCGTGGACAAGGCCGAAGAGGTGCTTCACATCATTCAGGGATTCGATCCCGTAGGCGTGGGGGCCAGAGATCTGAAGGAATGTCTGAAGATCCAGCTGCACCACGACGGAAACGACGAACCGCTGATGATGGCCGTGGTGGACAACCACCTGGAGGACATCGCCAATAACCGGCTCAGCAGCATTGCCAAGGCCCTGAACATCACTGTCCGGGAGGCCCAGGAGATCAGCGACGTGATCCGAAAGCTGGAGCCCAAGCCGGGCCGCCAGTTCGAGAGCTCCGCGGAGACGCGGTACGTTGTGCCGGATGTGACGGTGGAAAAGGTGGACGGAGAATACGTGGTTCTGGTCAATGAGAGCAGTACGCCGCGGCTGTCGCTGTCGCCCTACTACCAGAAGATGCTGGCGGAGTCGGATAAAGAATCCAACATCAACAAATTCCTGACGGGACGGCTGAATTCGGCTGTGTGGCTGATCAAGAGCATAGAACAGCGAAAACAGACTATATATAATGTAGTAAACGCTGTGGTCAAGTACCAGGTGGACTTCTTCGACAAGGGACCGAAGTATCTGAAGACCCTGACGCTGAAGCAGATTGCCGACGAAGTGGGGATTCACGAATCCACCGTCAGCCGCTCCATCAACGGAAAATACATGCAGAGTCCCCGGGGCGTCTTCGAGCTGAAATACTTCTTCACCAGCGGTGTTTCCGGAAGCTCCGGCGAAGGAATCGCATCGGAAAGCATAAAAACCCTCATCAGGGAAATAGTAGAGAATGAAGACCCCAAGGCGCCCAAGAGCGACCAGGCCATGGTGGAGATCCTGAGGACGAAAGGGATCGACATCTCCCGCAGGACCGTGGCCAAATACAGAGACGAGATGCACGTAGCGTCCTCCTCCAAGAGAAAGCGCTATTAGTGCCTGAATAAAGAACCATACAGGGCCTTTTGGCCCGGAAAGGATCGATACTATGAAGAAAACCGTGAGAGATGTAGAAGTCAGAGGAAAGACCGTCATCGTTCGCTGCGATTTCAACGTTCCTCTGGACGAGAACAAGAACATCACTGACGATATCCGCATCACCAGCGCCATGCCCACCATCAATTACCTGGTGGAACGGGACGCCAAGGTGATCCTGATGTCCCATCTGGGAAGACCCAAGGGAGAACCGGACATGAAGTATTCGCTGGCTCCCGTGGCCAAGCGTCTGGAAGAGCTGCTGGGAAAACCCGTCACCTTCCTCAGCGTTCCTGAGGTGGTCAACGACGAAGTGAAGGAAGCGGCGAAGAACCTGAAGGGCGGCGACGTCATGCTGCTGGAAAATGTCAGATTCCGCCCGGAAGAGACGAAAAACGGCGAAGCCTTCTCCAAGGAGCTGGCATCTTTAGCCGAACTGTTCGTCAACGACGCCTTCGGAACGGCGCACCGCGCTCATTCCTCCACCGCCGGCATCGCTGCATTCATCCCCGCCGTATCCGGTTTTCTGATCGAAAAGGAACTGGAATTTCTGGGCAATGCCGTGGAAAATCCCAAGCGTCCCTTCGTGGCAATCATGGGCGGCGCCAAGGTCAGCGACAAGATCACCGTCATCGAAAACCTGCTGAACAAGGTGGACTGCCTGATCATCGGCGGCGGCATGTCCTACACCTTCTACAAGGGCATGGGGTATGAGATCGGAACGTCCATTCTGGAAGCCGATAAGACGGATCTGGCCAACAGCCTGATCGAAAAGGCGAAGGAAAAGGGCGTGGAACTGCTGCTTCCGGTAGATACCGTGGTAGCGAAAGAATTCAAGAACGACTCCGAACACTTCACCTGCGACCGGGACAAGATTCCGGCGGACTACATGGGCATGGACATCGGTGAGAAGTCCGTGGCGCTGTTCTCCGAAAAGATCAAGAATGCGGCCACCGTCATCTGGAACGGGCC
>JAGATO010000223.1 GCA_017621195.1 Bacillota bacterium
ATGGAAAGAAAGCAGAACGGTTGATTTATAAGAGCATCGGAGAGACGGAAGACGGTCTCTCCGGTTCTTTTTACCGTTTCTCCACAACATTTTCAACAAAAGTTAAGTTTTGTTCATAGGAAAAACAGCTCTTTCTCTTTCAGTAGCAATAACAATCTCTTTATCTCTTACACTACCGTGAAAATTTACCTAAATCTTCGATTGCACACAGATGTGCAATAAATCATGGAAGAACGGTATGAAATAGAGGGGAGGAGAGTGTTTGGCAGATAAAAAGAGCTTTCTGTTGTACTTTGATATGTACCCTATGATTCGTGACCTGCCTGCGGAACAGAGGGGATATTTGCTGTCAGCTATGTTTGAGTATGCGGATGCGGCATGGAGATCGACTGTGGATGCGGAATCTATTCTCCAGAAGTTTCCGCGGATGGGAAAGGCGGCCCGTATGGCCTACGCATTCATTGCGGCGGCCATTTACCGTGATACAAAAAAGTGGCTGGAAAAACAGGCACGGTATCATCAGGCGGCAGTAGCACGCTGTGAAAATGCACACCGAAAGGAAATGGACTCTATCAAGCAATATTTCTGAATGTTGCGGTATGCAGACGAGAAAAGCCCCGACCGCGTGTTCCGCGATCGGGGCCGTATCTGTTGCGAGCAAAACTGTAAGCCGGGTTCTGTATTTGACAGTCATCTATCTAGGCGTACCGTTGCCGGCACGCTCAAGCCACCTCCCGGAAGCGGTCGGGCCAACCTGTTGCTTCCTCCACGGTGTTGCTCCGGATAGAGTTTACAGCGATGAGCAGTTTCCAGTCATCGGGTGAGCTCTTACCTCACCTTTCCACCCTTACCGGCAGAGCTACGCTCTGCCGGTAAGCCGATTCCCTTCGGACATCGGTCGCCTGCGGGCGGGTGATTGCAATCGTGAAAGTGGGACTTGGCGTCCCCCTCTCACACTCACCCCCGCGTGCATACTTGGGAGCGATTCAATCCTTCTCGCTGCAGACTCATTACCAGCACAGTGTAACTCTGTCGGCGGTATATCTCTGTTGCACTTTTCCTGAAGTCGCCTTCGGCGGGCGTTACCCGTTATCCTTGCCCTGTGGAGCCCGGACTTTCCTCATGGACGGCCTTTCGGCCTGCCCACGCGACCGTCTGTCTTCCTCGCGCAACCATTGTATCGGAAAGGGGAGCCGTTGTCAACGCGGAAATTTTCACCCTCCTTTCCTGCCCGAACAAGGGTGGCGGTGAGCGTTGTAATCCGGCGTATGATTTGCTAAAATATCTCCATACAGAAATTGCAAGGTTTGAAGAACGGAGAGAAGTCAGTATGCAAACGCTCAGCGTAAACGGCGTGGAATATACGGTGGTGAAACTGCTGGGAAAAGGGAAGGGTGGCTACTCCTATCTGGTGACAAAGGATGACAGACAGTATGTCTTGAAGCAAATCCACCATGAGCCCTGCGACTACTATCAGTTTGGCGATAAAATCCAGTTGGAGCTGCGGGACTATGGGAGGCTGTCCGGCGTGGGCATTCGGATGCCGCGCATGCTGGACGCGGATCTGGAGCAGGAGCGGATCCTGAAAGAATACATTGCCGGAGACACGATCTATGAACTGGTTCTGCAGGACCGCATGGAGGAAAGCTATATACGGCAGCTAAAGGCCATGTGCGCGCTGTTGTATCCCGCAAACCTGAATATCGATTATTTTCCCACCAATTTTGTCGTGCAGGAAGGAATCATGTACTACATCGACTTTGAATGCAACGACTACATGGAGGAGTGGAACTTTGAAAACTGGGGGAGCCTGTACTGGTCCAGGACGCCCGCGTTTTTGGAGTACGTTCGGACGCATCCGTAAATTTCGATGGACCTGCCATGTATGAGACAGTTTCCGTAGCATAGAAAGCTGAGAAAATTTCACCGCTCGTTGTAATTTTCTCCCTGCTGCGGTATAATTGCTTTGTATGAATTTTCCCGCCCTGTGCGGAGGACATAAGGAGAGAATCC
>JAGATO010000224.1 GCA_017621195.1 Bacillota bacterium
AAAAGGCAGGAACGATTGATAACCTATTTATAAGCTTTTGCCCAGCTCGTAGGCCATCCGGGGATATTCGGTCTGGGCCATGGCCTCCACGTCTCCGCAGTTCAATGCGGTGATGATGCCCCGATCTTCCCATTTCAGATATTTGATCATGTTCCGATAACAGAGCACCGGTCCGTCCACGGATTCGGTGGTGTCGTCCTCACAGGTCATCATCAGCACCGTCTCTTTTTCTCCCATGAGAGCTTCATTGTTGGCGTAAAACCGGTCGATGACCGTCCGCAGCTGAGCGTTCATATTGTAATAGTACACGGGGCTGACGAAGGCGATCAGATCGCATTCCAGCAGATGGGGATTCAGCTTCGTCATACCATCGGAAAAGATGCAGCGTCCCTCATTTTTGCGACAGTGATCGCAGCCCATGCAGGGATGCACCTCCTCGAACGCGGCATCGAAGCGAAAGACTTCATGGCCTGCCTCCTCCGCTCCTCTCATGAACTCTCTTGCCAATTGAGCAGACGTTCCGTTTCTGTGAGGACTTCCGGAAAGGATCACGATTTTCATATGACTTCCTCCTTTTGATTCAACGCGTTTTACTGACTATTTTCGTTAAGATTCCCAAAATTCATATCGCCGCAGCCGCAGCTCCCATCCCTTTCCGCGGAATCGATGGAGCATCAAAAGTCCGCGAAGGATCTGATCCAGCGCCATGGCCAGCCAAGCTCCCGGCAATCCCCAATGCATCACGTTGACGAAGATCAGGGACATGGGCAGGCGCACACCCCACATGGACACCAGACAGACGAAAAACGGCTGCTTCGTGTCTCCCGCTCCCCGCAGGGCGCCGGTATAGACGCTTGCCATGGCGGCAAAGGCTTCCGCCACAGCCATGATCCGCAGCGCCGCCGCTCCTTCCAGAACCACTTCCCGAGAAGGAGTGAACAGACCGATCAGCTGTTCCGCGCCGAAGAACATGACCAGCGAAAAGGAAATGGTGGTGATCAGACAGAGGCGGAACGTCGTGTGGCCGCTGTGACGGGCGCCGTCGTAATCCCCAGCTCCCACATACTGTCCCACCATGGTGGTGGCGGCGATCTGAAAACCGAAGGCCGGCATGTAAGCCAGCGACTCCGCTGTGTTTGCCAGCTGATGGGCGGCAAGGCATGCCGTACCAAGTCCGCTGACCACGCGGAAGTACAGGATCTGTCCGCCGGAGATGGAAAGACGCTCCAGCGCCGACGGAATGCCGATGCGGAAGATCTGCCCCAGAAGCTCCCGATCCGGAAGGATCTTTCCCAGTGTCAGCCGTACCACCGGCTGGCGCATCATGATGATCAGAATCAGAATCCCCGAAACGATTCGGGAAAACGTGGTGGAAATGGCCGCGCCCTCCACGCCCCATCCGGCGCCCCAGATATGTAACACGGATCCGCCGATCGTCACCTGACGGGCCGGGAAGATCAGAAAGAAGTTACCCCCCACATTGATCACATTAGTCATCATGTTCAGCTTCATGGGCGTCTTCGTGTCCCCGGCTCCGCGGAGGATCCCGTTGAACACGATGGTGAAAAAAGCGAAGGGAATCCCCACCAACACGATGCGCAGATAGCGGATAGACGTGGCGATGATCTCCTCTTCCGCTCCCATCCAGATGGGAACCCAGCCGCTGAGCAGCATCATTCCCACCGTCACCACCAGAGAAAATGCCACCACCGCCATGAACGCCTGATCGGTCAGGTGCTTTGCCCGATCGTTCTTTCCGGCGCCGATGCTCTGGGCGACGGCTACCGTACCGCCCACGGAGATGGCCATGATCGTGCTGTTGAACAGCCAGGTCACCGGCGTATTCACCGCCACCGCGGCGGTTGCCAGAGGACCCAGGCTTCCCACCATAGCCGTGTCGGCATATTCCACCAGAGACATCAGCAGGTTTTCTATGATGGAAGGTACTGCCAGCTTCAGAACCCGCTGACGCATTCCCTTGTTCTGTTCCACAATTTCACCCTCTTACCGTTTCATTTCTACGATGATGCCGCTGACACCTCCCAGGGTGCAGCCGCCGAAGTCTTCATCCAACTCCATGGAGCCACAGTTCAGCAGATCCAGAGGTTTTTCCCCTTCCGCCAGCGGAAAACGCACGTGCATGGGCTGGTCCGATTGGTTGATCAGAACGTAGATCCGCTTCGTCTCTCCCTCTCGGAAGAAGGAAACGTAGCCCTTCCCGCAGTCTCCCGGTCGGAATTCCATAATTTCTCCTGCCATGGCCCGCTTGTAAAACCGAAGCAGTCTCCGATAGAACCGAGCCACCTCCTCGTCCTGAGCCTTGGTCGGAAAGCACTGGCGGTTCATGGGATCCCGCTCTCCTTCCATCCCCAGCTCATCCCCGTAGTACAAACAGGGAATTCCCGGCATGAACGCCCACACCGGCAGCGCCAGAAGAAGTCTCTGACGGCCCAGAGTTCTGTCGTTTCCGCTGCCGTTCAGCATCACCGTGTAGATTCGCACGGTGTCGTGAGCCC
>JAGATO010000225.1 GCA_017621195.1 Bacillota bacterium
AGCCTGTGCAGCAGCCAGTCTTGCGATGGGAACACGGTACGGAGAGCAGGAAACGTAAGTCAGACCTACCTTGTGGCAGAACTCTACGGAAGCGGGGTCGCCGCCGTGTTCGCCGCAGATACCCAGCTTGATGTCCGGGCGGGTCTGTCTTCCCAGTTCGCAGCCCATCTTAACCAGCTTACCGATGCCGTCCTGATCCAGCTTGGCGAAGGGATCGCTTTCGTAGATCTTTCTCTCATAGTAAGCGTCTAAGAACTTACCGGCGTCATCACGGCTGAAACCAAAGCCCATCTGAGTCAGGTCGTTGGTACCGAAGGAGAAGAATTCTGCTTCCTTGGCAATTTCGTCAGCCAGCAGAGCAGCTCTCGGGATCTCGATCATGGTACCTACCATGTACTTCAGCTCGGTTCCGTCAGCAGCGATGATCTTATCGGCGGTCTCGGTAACGATCTTCTTTACGTACTGCAGTTCCTTCAGATCGCCAACCAGCGGGATCATGATTTCGGGAACGACCTTCCATTCGGGATGTCTCTTCTGTACGTTCAGAGCCGCTTCGATGACAGCCTGTGTCTGCATTTCAGCGATTTCCGGATAAGTAACGGCCAGACGGCAGCCTCTGTGACCCATCATGGGGTTCACTTCGTGCAGACCGGCGATCACGTTTTCCAGATCGGCGGTTTCCATGTGCATTTCCTTCGCCAGAGCCGCGATGTCCTCGGGGTCGGTGGGCAGGAACTCATGGAGAGGCGGATCCAGGTAGCGGATGGTCACGGCATAACCCTGCATTGCCTCATACAGAGCCTCGAAGTCTCCTCTCTGCATGGGCAGCAGCTTGGCCAGTGCAGCCTTTCTCTGTTCGATGGACTTGGAAACGATCATCTCACGGATCGCAGGAATTCTGTCGGGATCGAAGAACATGTGCTCCGTTCTGACCAGACCGATACCTTCGGCACCGAACTTCAGAGCCTGTGCAGCATCTCTGGGAGTATCCGCATTGGTGCGAACCTTCAGAACGCGATACTTGTCAGCCCAGGTCATCAGGCGGTCGAAGTTTCCGGAGATGGAAGCTTCTACGGTCTGAATGGCTTCGCCGTAGATGTTACCGGTGGAGCCGTCCAGGGAGATGAAGTCGCCTTCGTGGAATTCCTTACCACCCAGTGTAAATTTCTTGGCTTCTTCGTCGATGACGATGTCGCCGCAGCCGGATACGCAGCAGGTACCCATACCACGGGCAACAACGGCAGCGTGAGAGGTCATACCGCCGCGAACGGTCAGGATACCCTGAGCGTAGTGCATACCTTCGATGTCTTCCGGAGAGGTTTCCAGACGAACCAGAATGACCTTAGCGCCCTTCTTGGTAGCCCATTCCGTAGCGTCTTCCGCGGTGAATACCACCTGGCCGCAGGCAGCGCCGGGGGAAGCGGGCAGAGCGGAACCGATGGGCTTGGCAGCCTTCAGAGCCTTGGCGTCAAACTGCGGGTGCAGCAGAGCGTCCAGCTGCTTCGGATCGATCATGCAAACGGCTTCTTCTTCGGTGATCATGCCTTCGTCTACCAGGTCGCAGGCGATCTGTAATGCGGCAGCAGCGGTTCTCTTACCGTTTCTGGTCTGCAGCATGAACAGCTTTCCTTCTTCGATGGTGAATTCCATGTCCTGCATGTCTCTGTAGTGCTTTTCCAGAGTGTATACGATGTCGACGAACTGTTCGTAAACAGCGGGATTCTGATCCTTCAGCTGATCGATGGTCAGCGGAGTACGAACGCCGGCAACTACGTCTTCGCCCTGAGCATTCATCAGATATTCACCGTACAGCTTCTTTTCACCGGTCGCCGGGTTTCTGGAGAAGGCTACGCCGGTACCAGAGGTTTCACCCATGTTACCGAATACCATTTCCTGTACGTTGACAGCGGTACCCCAGGAAGACGGGATATCGTTCATTCTTCTGTAGTAGATGGCTCTGGGGTTGTTCCAGGAACGGAATACAGCCTTGACAGCGCCCATCAGCTGATCTACGGGATCGGAGGGGAAATCTGCTCCAACCTTTTCCTTGTATTCAGCCTTGAACTGTTCTGCCAGCTTCTTCAGATCGTCAGCATCCAGTTCGGTATCCAGCTTAACGCCCTTGGCTTCCTTCATTTCGTCGATCAGCTTTTCGAAGTAAGCCTTTCCTACTTCCATTACGACGTCGGAATACATCTGAATGAAGCGGCGATAGGAATCGTATGCGAATCTGGGATTTCCGGTCTTCTTTGCGAAGCTTTCTACGACCACGTCGTTCAGACCCAGGTTCAGAATGGTATCCATCATACCGGGCATGGATGCTCTCGCACCGGAGCGTACGGAAACCAGCAGCGGATTTTCGTTGTCGCCGAATTTCTTTCCGGTCTGCTTTTCCAGCTCGGCGATGTATTTCATGATCTCCGCCTTGATTTCGTCATTGATCACTTCGCCGTCTTCATAGTACTGCGTACATGCTTCGGTGGTAATGGTGAATCCGCGGGGAACAGGCATTCCCAGGTTGGTCATTTCGGCCAGATTTGCACCCTTACCGCCCAGCAGCTCTCTCATGGAGCCGTTACCCTCTTCGAAGAGGTACACAAATTTCTTTTGCATTGGTTGTTTCTCCTTTCGTCTATTCGACAATTCAGTTTAAACGATTAGCATTTTAGCGTCAACCACTTTCGCCCTGTGGTCTTCGTTCGTATTACCCTTTCCCATAAACGCCTATCGTTTCAATCCAATGTAGATATTAGAACTGCATTTTCTCTTCGATGTAGCTTCTCAGCTGATCCATGGGGATTCGGATCTGTTCCATGGTATCTCTGTCTCTGACGGTAACGCACTTGTCCTCCGCCGTGTCGAAGTCCACGGTGATGCAGAACGGCGTACCGATCTCGTCCTGACGACGATATCTCTTTCCGATGCTTCCCGGCAGGTCGTAGTCCACCGTGAAGTACTTGGACAGCTCCGCATGAAGCTCTTCGGCAAGCTCGGCCTGCTTCTTGGTCAGCGGCAGAACCGCAGCCTTGAAGGGAGCCAGGGCCGGATGGAACTTCATGACGACGCGGGTATCCTCCTGTCCCTTACCGTCCACGATGGTCTCTTCGTTGTACGCATTGCACAGGAAGGCCAGGGTCACGCGGTCAGCGCCCAGGGACGGTTCGATG
>JAGATO010000226.1 GCA_017621195.1 Bacillota bacterium
GCCAGCAGCACCTTCTTGTCACCCACCTGTTCTCTGACAGCCTTGACCTGTTCTTCAATGAACGCTTCCGCCAGCTGGGGAGTCGTGATTCTCTCCATCGACTCCGGACGCTTATTGTTATCCATACGTTTTCCTCCATCGCTTTTTCAATTTGTTTTCATCATCCGATCGCAGTTGTATCGCACTGCGTTGTCACGCCTATACTATATCACAGGAAAAATACGGATGACAAGTCGCTCCCTGTTTTTTCTTTTCTACTTTTCGCATTTTATCATTGCTAAATGTCGCATTTCGTCGTATACTAAACAGGATTTCACTATTGTTTTGGATGGTGCCTAAAACCGTAACACATGAGGGCGCCTATTGGCCCGGCATTCCGGGAATTTGTCCAAAGGAGAGGAAGGAGTTCTCTCTCAGGGCTGCACGATCGATTAAGGCAGCGCTTATCCTGAAAAAACACGAGGTTCCCGCCACATGGCGGGGGTACCGATGGGGAGTCGATAATTCAAAAATGGAACAACAGAGATCCTTTCAGGTCAAGGCGGGCATGAAGAACTCCGCCGCAGTGCCTTTTTGTGTTGAGGTGCTTTCCGATCCCATGACCAGGATCACATACGAACATAGAAATTACAGCTCAGATCCCCTCTGGGCTTTTTGTAATGGAAGAAATAAAATGAAGGAGGATACGCGGAATGATTGAACTCAGACACTTACGAAAGGAATTTGAGGATGTCACTCCACTGGAAGATGTCAACGTCGTCATCAACAAAGGAGATGTCATTTCCGTCATCGGACCTTCCGGAACAGGAAAGTCCACTCTTTTGCGATGCATCAACATGCTTGAGCCGCCCACATCCGGCGAGATCATCGTCGACGGGCAGGTCATCAACGATGGAAAATGCGACCTCAACGAGATTCGAAAGAAGATGGGCATGGTGTTCCAGAGCTTCAACCTCTTCGGTCACCTCACCGTCATCGAAAACATCATGAATCCGCAGATCACCCTGCTGGGGCGCTCCCGCCAGGAGGCCTACGAAAAGGCCATGTCCCTGCTCCATACGGTCGGTCTCGGCTCCAAGGCCTTCAACTACCCCGACGATCTCTCCGGCGGACAGCAGCAGCGTATTGCCATCGCCCGGACGCTGGCCATGGATCCGGACATCATCCTGTTTGACGAGCCCACCAGTGCTCTCGACCCGGGCATGATCGGCGAAGTGCAGTCCGTTATCCGGATGCTTGCCAAATCCGGCATCACCATGATGATCGTCACTCACGAGATGGACTTTGCCCGCAAGATCTCCAACCGCGTCCTGTTCATGGACCAGGGCGGTATCTACGAAGAAGGAACGCCGCGGCAGATCTTCGAGCGGCCCCAGAAGCCCAACACCATTAAGTTCATCAAGCGTCTGACCTCCCTGACCTACAACATCGAGTCGGACGATTACGACTTTACGGACATGTACGACGAGCTGCAGCAGTACGCGGAAAAGCTGCTGATCGAAAACGAACGTATCAGCGACCTGCAGATTGCTCTGGAAGAGATCGTCGTGAACAACATAATGGAAGCCTCCGAGCATCCGGAGGTGGTGGTTCGCGTGGATTATTCCGAAAAGAACGACCTGCTGTCCCTGGGCATCAAATATAAGGGCGAGCACTTCGATCCCAACGACTCCGATAACGAGCTGTTCTTGGAAATGCTCAACGAACCCACCACGGAAATGGTCGATCAGGAGATCGACACCGAAGAGGGCAACTTCAACAATTACATCCACCTGAATTTCAGCTGGGTCGAAGAAGAATAGGAGGGGCCAACATATCATGAATCAGATGACAAAAAAATATATTTCCTTCCTCCTCATGGCTCTGATGGTCTGGGGCGCACTGTTTGGTACCGCATCCACAGCCTACGCAGCCGAGTATGAGAAAATCGAAGACTTAAACGGAAAGAAGATCGGCGTTCAGACCGGCTGTCTCTACGAAACCCATATCACCGATGAGTGTCCCGATACCGAAATCCAGTATTTCACCATGCCGCAGGACATGATTCTGGCTCTGAACTCCCAGAAGATCGATGCCTATCTCATCGAAGAGGTAGGCTACTACGCCACGGCTGCCGTTCATCCCGAGCTGACCACGCTGGACGAAAGCGCCGGTCTGTGCGAGGCTGCCGTCATCATCGGAAACAACGACAAGCAGCAGCGGCTTCTGGCGGAAGTCAATGAATTCATCGCCAACCACGGTCCCGACGGCGACGGCATGCTGGACGAAATGTTCACCTACTGGGTTCGCGACTTCGACGCGGAAACCAGCCGCACGGAGCAGGGCGGCTTCACCGGCGAAAACGGCGAGCTGATCATCGCCTGCGAAGGCGGCTACGAGCCCTTCTCCTACGTCAACGAAGAGGGCGACTGCGGCTACGACGTGGACTTCATGTATCGGTTCTGCCGCGAATACGGCTACACCCCGGTGATTCAGAGGGTTGCCTTTGAGTCCATCGCTCCCGGCGCTGAGTCGGGAAAATTCGACATCGGCCTCAACATCATCTTGAGCGATGAGCGTGATGCCAACGCCTGCCTGTCCGACGTCTACTACACCTGCGACATCTTCATGGTCGTACCCAACGACGTGGAGGACGATATGGGCTTCTTCGCCAAGATGAAGGACAACTTCAACAACACCTTTATCAAAGAAGGCCGCTGGAAGATGTTTGCCTCCGGCGCGGGAACCACCCTGCTGATCACCCTCAGCTCCATCCTGTTCGGAACGGTCATCGGCTTTGCCGTCTTCATGGCCTGCCGCAAGGGAAATCGGATCGTCAACGGCCTCACCGACGCGTCGCTGTGGCTGATTCAGGGCATGCCCACGGTACTGCTTCTGATGATCCTATACTACATCATCTTCGGCTCCACCCGATTGAGCGGTACCATCGTGGCCATCGTGGGCTTCACGCTGATCTTCGCCTGCTCCATGTTCGACATGCTGTCCGTAGGCTTCGGCGCTATTCCTCACGGTCAGTACGAAGCGGCAACCGCCCTGGGCTACAGCGAGAACCAGAGCTTCTTCAAGATCCTGCTGCCTCAGGCAGCCCGCCACTTCCTGCCGATCTACAAGAACGATGTGGTTACGCTGATCAAAGAAACCTCTGTTGCCGGCTACATCGCCATTCAGGATCTGACCAAGGTCTCCGACCTGGTAAGAGCCCGTACGTATCAGGCCTTCTTCGCCCTGATCTTCACGGCCATCATCTACTTCGTGATGTCCGGAATCCTGACCCGCATCGTGGAAATGGTAGAAAAGAAAATCGATCCCAAGAGACGCCCCCAGGACAAGATCCTGGAAGGCATTCAGGAGATCGAGTAAGCTGCATCAAGTTGTATTGCATCAAGTTGCATTGCATCAAGTTGTATTGCATCGGGTAACATAACATCAAATAATACTACAGTGCAAAACACGCCGTACACAGTTCAAAAGCTGCGCATGGCGTGTTTTTTTAGAAGATCCTTCGATTGGAAGATCCTTCGAACGGACGCGCGGCGTCACCCGCCGCGCCTCCATTTTATTTCACATGATCGATCACGAACCGGATCAGCCGCGGCGTTTCCTCCGCCAGGCTCCGGCGGTTTGCCCGCTCCAGCCCCGTGTGAATGTCGCGTCC
>JAGATO010000227.1 GCA_017621195.1 Bacillota bacterium
GAGAGCCGGATCCTTTCATCTGATCGAACAGCGCTCCGGCGCTGTTTGCCAGAAGCACCTTTTTCGCCAGGCCGCAGCAGAATAAAGCGGCGCCGGAGGACAGGTCTTCCGCGGTGATCCGTCGGCAGGACAGCTGTTGAGCGATGGTAGAATACCGCACGATGGGACCGGCGATCAGCTGAGGAAAGAGGGCGATGTACGTCCCGAAGGACAGGATGCTTTTCTGAGGCTGGGCCGTGTGGCGGTATACGTCGATCACGTAGGACATGGCCTGAAAGGTATAGAACGAAATCCCCAGAGGCAGGGGAATGTGGGGCAGCGGCAACGCTGCTCCTGTCATTTGGTTTACATTTTCGATGAGAAAATCCGCGTATTTGAAGAAGGCCAGAAAGGCTACGTTGGCGGTGCAGCCCAGGATCAGCCAGAAACGGGGATGGCGGGCGAGCAGCCTGCCGAAGGCGTAGTTCATGGCTACGGACAGGAGCATCAGGGACAGATATACCGGTTCGCCCCAGCTGTAGAACAGGAGGCTGGCCGCAAAAAGTATAAAATTCCTGTACTTCGCAGGAGACGCGAAATACAGGAGAAGAACGGCAGGCAGAAAATAAAATAGAAAGACGATGCTGGAAAATACCATGGCTTACTCTCCGGTCAGGTGGGCGTCGATGGCGTTCTTCGCCGCGTCGTTATCGTCGGAGATCACAAGGATCGCGTATTGCCCGGCCTGAACCACGACGGGCTGTTCCAGCTTGGTCAGCTCTTCCGGAACGTAGTTTTCAAAGCCGTCGCGCTGGCTCTGAATCCGCTGCTGGACGGCATCGACCACGGCGTCCATCTGATCGGCGGAGGCGGCGTGGATGACGGCAATCTCCTCGGCGGTAGCGCCTGTTCCGGCGAAGAGAGCGGCTTCGTCGGCTGCGGTCTCATCCAGACCGTACAGCATGGAAAAGACGGCGGGCTCTACCGCTTCCAGGTCGTCCTGAAATACCAGTTCGCTGCGCAGATCGGAAGCCAGCTGCTGTACGTCCAGCGTCAGATCGTCGACGGAACTGCCGGAGGATGCTTCGTCGGAGCTGCCTCCGCAGGCGCTGAGAACGAGGACGCTGAGCAGAAAGACGGTCAACAGGACCGCCGTGGGGCGCTTGGTGTGAGTGTGTAAGAAACGATGGTTCATGATGGCATCTCCTCCGTATGGGCCCGCAGATAGTCGGCCCATTTTTCACAATAGGTTTGGTTTAGGTGAACGCCGTCGGTGGCGGCGTCGTCAGGCAGAATCCCGTCTTCGTTTTCTACGGCCTCCCTTACGTTGAGGAAGATCACCTGCTCATCCTCGGCCAACTCCCGGATCAGCTGATCGTATTCATCGATGCGGCTGTTGGAATAGTAGGGGTTGGTATCAGATGTGTCTTGGCTCACCGGGAATACGGACTGCAGGTAGATTACGGCATTGGGGTTAGTCTGGCGGATCAGGGCGATCAGGTCGCTGTATTTCTCCAGAAACACCTGAGGATAGACCCAGCCCAGCTCGTTGGCTCCCAGCAGGATGTAGTATTTTCCGTAGGACTGGTTTCGCAGCGCGTCGGCTACGGTAATTTTACCAGAGCTTCCGGAAACCAGAGGCTTTTCGAAGACATCCTTCACGTTCAGGTTCTTGTATCCGTAATACGTAGCGTTTGTGATACCGCCGTGCATCTGGAAGCCCTCCGTCAGAGAGTCGCCGACGAACACGGCATCATCGAAGTAGCTGTCGTCCACCGCAGAATCGGTGTCTTTCTGCAGCTCTTCCGCAGGAAGGTTTACACTTTCTTCAGGCAAAGGCTTGGCTTCCGGCTGAGTTTCTTCCGCCGGTACGTCTGTGGGTTCTTCCGGCACAGCCGTTTCGTTCGGGGCCTTTGCGCTGCAGGCGGAGGTCAGCAGAAGGATGGCGATCAGCAGTGAACATAGAAAAAACGGAAGTCGGTTTGTGCGTGTAGTTTGTGTCAGTTTCATTTTATCATGCTCCTTGTTTCGTGCAATAGTAAGACGAAACATCGGCTTGGAAAGTTTCAAAAAAAGAAAAAACCATCTGCTGTTTCGTCATGAAACGAAAAGCTCGTATCGGCCGAAGACTGTGAATTTCGGCGCGGTACGAGCTTGTTCGGGAGCTGCACATGTGTACGGCAAATGGGCAGCAGGCCGTACACCGATGATCGGTACACATGGCAGTGTAGAGATCATTTTGAAGCGATGGTTTTTCGTATGTTTGTATCTTTAGTATAATTGATTCCGAGAAATAAGTAAAACAAATAAAAATTATAGAAAAATTAACGTTCTTAATGCAATGTCAGTCCTAATTGTGATATGATAGAAACAGGGAATGGGATGAAAGGAGAATTGCTATGAAAACAAAAAAGAACAGACAGAAGATCGCATGGATTCTGACGGCAGCTCTGCTGGTCATGGCCCTGGTGGGCTGCGGAAATAGCGGCGGAAGCGATGCCGGTGAAGAACAGGAGGAATATCCGATCGCTCTGTACTATGTAAACGACGCCTATGTGGAGACTGGTGACGAATCTCTGGAGCCGCTGGTGGTGACGGAAGGAACGTTGAACATAGAATCGTCTCTGATAGAAGAACGTTACCAACAGACTCTGGAGATGCTGTCCCAGCCAGTGGACGGTGCGGATACCATGCTCCGCCAGGGGATGGTTCACGGTGTCACCGTCAGCGACGGTCTGGCCGTGGTGGATTTTGACAGCAATATGATGTACGGCGGTTCTATGGAAGAAACCTTCCTGATCGAACAGGTGGTCCGCACGCTGATCAAGAGCTTCGACGATGTGGAACGGGTCACCTTTACCGTGGACGGGGAGGAAGTGGATTCGCTGATGGGACATCTGGAAGCGAATTGTACCTACGGTTTGATCGCCGTGGAAGAGGACGGCACTGAGGTAGAATTGGTCAGCATTGTGGAATAATATGTATGAAAGAAAAAACGTACCGCGTGATCCGCTCCCGCCGAAAGACGCTGGCAATCTGCGTCGAGATGGACGGAACCGTCATCGTCAGAGCGCCTGCACGCCTTTCCCTGTCACGGATCGAAGCCTTCGTGGAAGAAAAGAGGGAATGGATTGAAGCGGCGGTGAAAAAACAGAAGAGAATTCAGAATCAGCGTCAGCAGATCCAATTGACGCCGGAACAGGTGGCGCAGATCAGGTCACAGGCCAGGGAAGACTTGACACAGCGGTGCCGCCGGTTCGAACCGCTGATGGGGGTAGCCTGTCGGTCCGTCAGGGTCAAC
>JAGATO010000228.1 GCA_017621195.1 Bacillota bacterium
CCTCCACTCTGGATCCCAACAGCCCGGACAAGGGTCTGAAGATGACCAGACCTGCTTTCGGTGGTAACCTGATGGCTACCATTATCTCTCCGAGAACCCGTCCGCAGATGGCTACCGTTCGTCCTGGCGTAATGTCCAAGAACGAAAGAGTAGAAGGCAGAACTGGCGAAGTTGTAAACGTAGCAGTTAAGCTGGAAGAAGCTGACGTAAGAACTAAGGTTCTGGAAATCGTTAAGGAAGCTAAGGAAATGGTTTCCCTGACCGATGCTGACATCATCTGCTCCGGCGGTCGTGGTCTGGGCGGTCCGGAAGGCTTCGAACTGATCAAGGCATTCGCTGACAAGGTTGGCGGTGTTGTAGGTTCCTCTCGTGCTTGCGTTGATAACGGCTGGATCGACCACTCTCACCAGGTTGGTCAGACCGGTACCACTGTAAAGCCCAAGATCTACTTCGCTTGCGGTATCTCCGGCGCTATCCAGCATCTGGCTGGTATGCAGAACTCCGACATCATCGTTGCCATCAACAAGGATCCGGATGCTCCGATCTTCGAAGTTGCTGACTACGGTATCGTTGGTGACCTGTACAAGGTTATCCCGCAGATCATGGAAGCTTGGGACAAATAAGTCTACGAGTCAATTGACCTGAATCTTTGGATGGGACTGTGAAAGCAGTCCCATCTTTTTTTTCGACGCGCGGAGCTTTCTTCTGGCGAAGATCATGTTCTGCCGCGCCCATGCTTTGCGGCGCAGTGAAAAGAATAGACAAGAATTTTACTTTGTGCTAAACTTAACAATGTGCGGAATCGAGTGCCCAAAGAAAAGGCGCGAGAAATGGAATGGGAGAGGAATATTGCGGAAATGAAATGGAATCGCTGGGTTATGAAATATCACAGGTCGCAGGACATGGGCTGGGGATTGTCGGTGGCGGTGGCACTGTTCAGCGCCTGCTACATTACGGCCACCGTCTATGCCATTCAGCCGGGGCCTCTGTGGGAAGCACTGGCTTATACGAAGAACGATCCGCTTCTATTCTGGCTGAACTTTCTTCCGCCGCTGCTTGGCGTAGGAGCGGCCTGGTTCTTGACGAACCGGCTGTTTTATTCGGCCGGTCTGATCTGTTTCGTCTTTCAGGTCTTTTCATTGATCAATACCGTGAAGATCGCCTATCGGGATGATCCGCTGGTACCCAAGGACATCGCGCTGTATCGCGAAGCGATTGCCGCGGCCGGAGGCTACAGTCTGGATCTGGACTGGACAGCGCTGGCGCTGATCTTCGGATCTCTGGCGTTCTTCCTGCTGTGCGGGTGGGTGGTAAAAAGCCGGTCCGTTCATCCGGCTCTGCGCATCGGACTTCTGGCGCTGACCATATGGGGCGCTTCGGCTGCCAACACCCAGTGGTACAGCTCCCGTGACTTGTACTTTTCCTTTCCCAAGTCAGATTCTACCAACATGACCACCGTGTATGATGATCTGGGATTTACCTACTGTTTTTTATACCAGTTTAGCGCCTATCCCATCGATAAACCGGAGGAATTCGTGAAGGAAGAGGCGGAAGCCTGGAACGAAGCGGAAACGGATCCGGTGATCCCCGAGAAGAAGCCCCACATCATCTTCGTTATGAACGAGGCCTTTTACGATATTTCCAACCATGCCCGCATGGCTTCGGCCAACATCGATCCACTGGCGAATTTCAACAGCATCGCCTCTTCGGAGCGGGCCGTCAGCGGCCGGATCGTGGTTCCCAATTTCGGGGGCGGTACGGCAAACACGGAGTTCGACGTTCTGACGGGGATGCAGACCAATATGATCAGCCAGTCGGGCCCGTCGTCGTTCCGGGTGGTCCACAGAGATACGGTAACGGTGGCGCGTCTGCTGGAAGAGCAGGGGTACCAGAGCTTTTTCCTCCATCCGGGAGACAGCTGGTTCTACAACCGGCAGAACGTCTATCGCATGTTCGGTATGGAGGATCAGATCTTCGAGGATTCCTTCGGTCCGGAGGATTATAAGGGAGATAACATGGCCTGGGTCAAGGACGATGCCTGCGCTGACGCTTTGATCGAGGAGTTTGAACGCCGCCGGTCCGAAAGCGACGAGCCGGTGTTCAACTATACCGTGACCATCGAAAACCACACGGCCTACAACAACAATAAGTTCGGGAACATGACGTTCCCCTGGGTCTGGACGGAAAAGCCTCTGAGCGATTACATGGCTCAGGAATATCTGTCCGTCTATCTGGAAGGATTGCGGGATGCCGATGCCATGCTGGGAAAGCTGACCGACTACTTCGATCGGTTGGATGAGCCGGTGATTCTGGTCTTCTTCGGCGATCACCTTCCCAATTTGGGTGCGGACTATCTTGCCTATAAGGAATTGGAGATTCCGGTGGGGAAGACCGACACCGTAGAGAATACCCTGCGGACCTACAGCCCGCCGTTTTTGATCTGGGCCAATCAGAACGCTGCGGATTCCACGGAATTTCTGGCGTGGAAGGAACGGCTGGAGCTGGGCCACGACGAAACCATATCGGCCAATTATCTGGGAAGCTCCGTGCTGCAGCTGGCGGGCTTTTCTGGATTGAACCCCTATTTTGACTTCCTCAACGAAGCCAGAACACAGCTTCCGGTGATCTGGAAGGGAAATTACCTGTTGGCGGACGGAACGTACACCGATCGGCTGGATCCGCAATTGACGGACCTGGAATCCCGCCTGCACTGCTGGGAATACTACAAATTGAAATACGAAACGGTAAAGTGATTTGATGTAACGCCGTCCTATGGCATTTCCATGACCGTCCTGTGGCATTTTGTGCCATGGGGCGGTATTTTTTTGCCAACTTCGGGAACGCTATGGACAGTGCAAGGAGGGTGAAGGATGAACAACGAAACAGAATTACCGGATATCGGGACACAAACCGATCCGAAGAAAAAGAAACAAAAGGGAAAGGCCTACGAGAACTACGCAAAGCAATTTACACCCAAGCCCAAATACGTGGCCAACGGGCTGAAGGCCTTTGTGGTGGGAGGCGCCATCTGCTGCGCCGCCTTTGCCGTTCAGAACTGGCTGACCGGGAGTATGGGACTGGAAGAGAAGGACGCGAAAACCTGGGTCACGGTGATCCTGGTCTGTTCGGCTCAGCTGATCACCGGACTGGGATGGTTCGATACGCTGGCCAAGTTTGCCGGGGCAGGGTGCATCGTGCCGATCACCGGGTTTGCCAATGCCATGGTATCGCCGGCCATCGAGTATAAGGCGGAAGGTCCGGTGCTGGGCGTGGGTGCTAAGCTGTTCAGCGTGGCGGGACCGGTTCTTGTCTGCGGCATCACCGCATCCGTCATCGCCGGAATCATCCAGTGGTTTCGATAGGGATTTGAGAGGAGGAAGGACTATGAAGCATCAACGGGGAAAGCAGAGCATCGTCTTTTCCAACCGTCCCACCGTGGTGGGAGCCGCGGCCGTGGCCGGTGTGAAGGAAAGCCGGGGACCGCAGCGAAAGTGGTTCGATTTCGCTCTGGAGGACGATATCTTCGGCGAGAAGACGTGGGAAAAGGCGGAGGGAAAGATGGTAAAAAAGGCCATCGATCTGGCGCTGAGCGACGGACGGGTATCGGAAAAGCAGGTGGATCTTTTGCTGGGCGGAGATCTGATCAATCAGCTGATGATCGCCAACTACGCTGCCAGGGATTTAAAGATGCCGTTTCTGGGGCTGTACGGGGCCTGTTCTACCATGACGGAATCGTTGATCGCCGGGTCGGTGTTTATCGACGGGGGCTATGCCTCCTGCGCGGTCTGTGCGGCGTCCAGCCATTACTGCACGGCGGAGCGCCAGTTTCGGATGCCTCTGGAGCACGGCAATCAGCGTCCGCCTTCGGCTCAGTGGACGGCAACGGCTGCCGGAAGCATGGTGCTGTCCGACAAAAAAGCTCCGGGGCGGAACATCTGCGTGACGGCAGCCACCATCGGTCGGGTTTTGGATCCGGGGATCAGGGATGTGAACGAGATGGGGGCAGCCATGGCGCCAGCAGCGGCGGATACGCTGCTGACCCATTTCCGTGACATGGGCCGTTCTCCGGAGGATTACGACGTGATCCTCAGCGGCGATCTGGGCCACATCGGAAAGAACATTCTGGTGGATCTGATGCAGAAGCAGGGCGTTCCACTGGCGGCCCATTACAACGACTGCGGCGCTTTGATGTACGATGACGGTCAGGATGCGCACAGCGGAGGCAGCGGCTGTGGCTGTTCCGCCTCCATCTTCGCGGGACGGGTCATCAAGGAAATGCGCCAGGGCAAGATCCGGCGGGCGCTGATCATGTCCACCGGAGCGCTGCTTTCCACCATCAGCAGCGGTCAGGGAGAGACCATTCCCGGTA
>JAGATO010000229.1 GCA_017621195.1 Bacillota bacterium
TCATACCTCTACCCCTCTAAAAAAATTCCTCGGATACGCTTCCGGGAGTCACTTCCCAGTACTGCGTCTCCGTCCCCTTCGGCTTAATATAGATGCAGATCTGTCCACTGACCGCTTCCATCAGTACGGGATAACCGCAGACGTACTCCTTGCGCAGGCCCTGCTTTCCTAAGACCTGCTGAGTTTCTGCCCGGGCTCTGAATTCCTGAAACGACCGAAACAGCTGATCCGCCATGACCTGTCCCTCGTCGAAAGCAGAAGCCGTCAGCCCCTCGTCAATACAACGCCGCATGTCATCCTGGCTGGCGCCATCCAACGCATAGCGGAAGGACAGCGTCCCCTGAGGAAATCCGCCGGGGTTCTCCTCCCAGTCCACGGCCCGGTCTTCCGGTCTTTCGTCTATCGGCTTCGGCGATTCTTCATCCGTCGGCTTCGGCGATTCTTCATCCGCCGGCTTCGGCGTCTCCGGCGTCTCCTGTTCTCCGGCTTCTGACCGCTCCAGCGCCGTCTTCAGATGGCAGATCACCGCGGATGCTTCCGCCCGTGTCAGATATCCCTCCGGTCGAAACGTTCCGTCAGGGTAACCGCTGATCAATCCTCTCACATAGGCAGTGACGATCTCATAGCTGTGAGACGACATTTCTTCCAGATCTTTGATCCCGGCCAGCGCCGCTTCGTATTCCTTTGCGGTGACAGAGCTATCGGACAGCAGGCGGCTGCAGATCACAGCCATCCATTCCCGGGAAATGGGCCGGTCCAGCGCCGCAGCCGACAGTTCACCCCCCATCAGAATGTCCCGATCCAGGGCGGTATCGTAGAATCCACGGGCCCAGTGGTGAGGCCCGGCAGAGCCATCGCGAACACGAAATCCGTCTTCGCCGTCACCCCAGCTTCCGCTGCGCTGCGCCGTCTGCAGCGCCATGGCCAGAAACTGACCGCAGGTTACGGTGTTTCCGGGGCGAAAGGTTCCGTCGGTATAGCCGCTGATGATCCCCGAATCGGCCAGCTCCGTCACGAAGGACACGTACCATTCGCTTCCTTTGATATCGCGAAACCCGCTGTTTCCGGGCGCACCCCTGCCGTACGTTTCGGCTCCGAATACCGCCGCAGCCGACAGCAGCGATCCCGCCAGCAGCACGACGGTCATCACATTCGCCGCAATTCTCTTTTTTCTTGTCATCATCGTTCTTCCCCCTGTTTTCATGTGTAAATTCTCCTCTCTAATTCCATATTTTAGAATCTTCTTCATCATATCATTCCTGTAGCTTCCACGTCAAGATAAATTTTACATTTTATAGAAATCGGATTATTTTTACCCAGCATGTCAATTCTGGTTTTTTTACCTAATGATTCTGCTGATCCCTCAGCGGAAAAAAATTATAATTCCTGATGAAATCCGACATAAAATGTGTTACAATTTTTTGAGGTATGGCGCAGAGCCGAAGGGCGCATGAAAATCGCTCAGGCTGAAACAATACACCTGAACATACGTGAAGAAGAAGAGCAGAACAAAGGCGGTGAACGTAGTGATGAAACAGGGATTTGACCCGGAAAAATACATCGAAGAGCAGTCCAAATACATTTTGGAGCGAATCAACAGTAAGGAGAGTACCCGACTTTACCTGGAATTTGGCGGAAAGCTGGTTCACGACAAGCACGCCATGCGGGTTTTGCCGGGATTTGACGAAAACGCGAAGATCAAGCTCCTCCAGCACATGAAGGACCACGCGGAGATCATCATCTGCGTCTATGCCGGTGACATCACCCGCAATAAGACGCGCCAGGACTTCGGCATCACCTACGATCTGGAGGTTATGCGCCTGATCGACATGTTCCGCAAGTACGAGCTTTCCATCAATAGCGTGGTCATCACCCGCTACGAACACCAGCCTTCGGTGGACATGTTCATCAATAAACTGCAGCGCCGCGGTATCAAAACATACACCCACGGCTATACCAAAGGCTATCCCACCGACGTGGACACCATCGTCAGCGACGAGGGCTACGGCGCCAACCCCTACATCGAGGTCACCAAGCCTCTGGTCGTGGTCAACGGTCCCGGTCCCGGCTCCGGAAAGCTGTCCACCTGCCTGTCCCAGCTGTACCACGAAAACAAGAGGGGAGTGAAGGCCCGCTACGCCAAGTTCGAAACCTTCCCCATCTGGAGTCTGCCGCTGAAACATCCCGTCAACATCGCCTACGAGGCGGCCACCATCGACCTGCGGGACGTTAACATGATCGACTCCTTCCACCTGGAAGCCTACGGCGAAATGGCCGTCAACTACAACCGGGATCTGGAGATGTTCCCGGTGCTGCGCCGCATCATCGAAAAGATCACCGGCGAAGAATCCGAATACAAATCGCCCACCGACATGGGCGTCAACCGGGCCGGATTTGCCATCTACGATGACGAAGCCGTCCGCGAGGCGGCATGCCAGGAGATCATCCGCCGCTACCTGATCGCCCGCTGCAGCTACAAGAAGGGCATCATCGACGAAGAAGCCCTGGATCGGGCCAAGCTACTGATGGACGAGCTGAACCTGAAGGTCAGCGACCGCGATGTGGTTCAACCGGCTCTGAACTACGTGGAAAAGAAGCGCAATCTGAACCGCAAATACGAAAACGTCATCGCCATGGCAATCAAGATGTCCGACGGAACGTTCATCACCGGGCGCAGCTCCCGCCGGATGGTTGCCGGTGCGGCAGCCCTGTTGAACGCCATCAAATACCTGTCCGGCCTGCCCGACGATCTGCCGCTGATCTCGCCGGAAGTGCTGGGCGCTATGCAGCATCTCAAGACCAGCATCCTGAAAAAGGACAAGGCGACACTGAACTGCGAGGAAGTGCTCAGCGCGCTGACCATCTCCGCGGCAACCAATCCCAGCGCCAAGATCGCCATGGAGAAGCTGCCGGAGCTGAACGGCTGCCCGGCTCACTGCACCGCCATTCTCAGCGACAGCGACAGCGCCGTGTTCCGCGACCTGGGCATCGATGCCACCAGCGAGCCGGAGTATTCCAACAACAATCTCTACCAGATATAGCGAGCTGCAGCGATCGATCGCAGCCTTTTCCCGATGTGTTTTTAGATAGAACACCATCGGATCAAACAGAACTCTGAAATGAGGCCAAAAAGAAACAAAAGAGGGGCTTTTTTACCAGCCCCTCTTTCTTTTGTTTCGATGATCTCTATCCGTCGGACGCTCCGTTAGAAGCTGATCCGTTCCGTTCCGATGCCGATGGCGATTTCGAACTCGTACACCGCCTGATTGTAGGCGGCGATGGCGGAGGACAGCCCCAGATTGGCGGACAGAACGCCTACCTGAGCCTGCTGAACGTCGGAAATGGTGCTCATTCCGGCATTGTAGGTCACGTTGGCAATGCGGTAGCCTTCTTTGGCGTAAGCCAGCGTATCCTCGGCAGCCTCCACTGCCTGATACTTGGCGTGGATGTCGGCATAGCGGTTGCGGATGTCCATCTCGATGTTGGCAGGCATCAGCTCACAAGCCTGTTCCACCTGCATCATCTGCACTTCCGCGTCCTTATACTTGGTGGATCTGACGCCGTAGCGGTAGCGGATGCTGTTGAAATTCAGTTCCATCACCTGCTTGGAGAATTCCACGGAGGTCAGCTCGTTTCTCTGCTTCATGGCGCTGTTGATAGCGTCGGTCAGCGAAATCTCCGGCAGCGCCAGCTGTTCGTAGCTGGTGGTCAGCGTCAGTTCCTGCATCAGCGGCTGCTCCAGCAGCATGTTGACGCCCATCTTGGCCTGAGCCACCAGGTTCTTCGCGGAGGTCACATCGCTTTCCGCCTTCACCACCGAATTCTGTGCGCTCAGCAGATCGATCTTCGAAACCACGCCCTGCTCGTATTTCTTTTCCGTCAGCGCCAGAATGTCCTTCTGCACCTGCAGATTTTCCTCCTGAATCCGCAGAGCATCCTGCGCCTGTAACAGACCGTAGTACGTCTGGATCGTGTCCAGACGGATCTTGTTCAGCTCCGCCTGATAGTTGGTTTCGATGTTGGCCCGGGCAAAGTCTCTCTGCAGCTTCACGATGTCCTGATTGACCTCGGTCATTCCGCTTTCCTGCATCTGGTACTGGGTACTCAGATCCAGATAATCCATATACTTCATGGCTTCCTTCATGGAGCTGTAGCTGTCCCCGTAGCCGTCCGCCTTGTTCTGGTCACCCTGCTTGTTCAGCCGCGCCGTCTCTGCGCTGACGCTTTCCGTCTGCATCTTCTTCACCGCGTCCTCCAGCGACAGCTTCATGGCTTCGCCGGTGAATTCCTCCGTAGCATTGGCAACCTCGTAACCGATCTTGTCTTTGTTCTCCGTCACGCCGTTTTCCACCGGAACTTCCTTGACGTAGCCGGCTTCCGCCGCCTGAGCGATCTCATCCTTCATATTGAAGATGGCGATGGCAACGTCGCCTCGGGTGGCAAGCTTCGCTCCGTCCGCCGCGGTTTCGTAGGTCACGGTGTTCTCAAACGCCCCCAGCTCCGTAGCTTTATCGATATAGCCTGCGGGCCATCCGCCGGTGATATCTTTGGAGCTGACGCCAGCCGCCTTCACCAGCATGGAAGACAGCTCATTGTAGGTGATGTTGTTCTTCGGCCGGAAGGTCCCGTCCTTATAACCGCTGACGATGCCTGCATCGGAAGCGGCATTGATGAAATCCGCAGCCCAGGCGCTTCCCGAAAGATCGCTGAACGTGTCGGCCGCACCGTCGGCGACAGCCGATTGCCCGCCAGCCTTGATGATCATGGCGCAAACCTCAGCCCGCGTCACGGAATTTTCCGGCCGGAAGGTCCCGTCCTTGTAGCCGCTGACGATGCCTTCCTCCAGCAACCTGGATACCGCAGCTTCGTAGCCCGTGCCCGCGATATCGCCGGGAATCTCAACAGCGGCAAACGCCGGAACCGTTGTGATCGCCATGGACAGTGCCAGCGCTGCGGGTATTATTTTTTTCATTCCTTTTCCCCTTTCTGTGGCAATTTACATTTCCGACCCGTCGGTCAGTTTTGCACGATTTATTATACTACCCATAATCAACAAACGCAACTCTATTTTCTAATAACGAGATCACTGAAAGAAAATCGTCATTTTTTTATAAAAATTTAGATATTTCATCACAAAATTATCACGAATTGTTTATAGTATTGTTACTTGCAGTTCACAGAATCGACATACCATGTATCTACTGCTGTCACAGGGCAGCAAAAGGAGGATAAGTTATATGCATCAGAGTTCGACTCTTTCTCAGCCGATGGGGGCAAACATCCTATCCTCGCCCGATTCCGCGTTTGTAATGTCAAAATTCATGGTATGGGAGTGAAAATGCACGATGGGATGAGTTGGCATGGGACATCCCTATATTTCAGCATGGAAAGATCGTTAAAAGATAGAGAAATACGCAAAACATATATTTCGGTGTCAGCATCGTCCTTAAATATAGCGAAAAATGAAAA
>JAGATO010000230.1 GCA_017621195.1 Bacillota bacterium
CGGTTCACACAAAATCAACAATGTGCTGGGCCAGATGCTTCTGGCGAAGCGAATGGGAAAAACGCGCGTGATTGCAGAGACCGGGGCGGGCCAGCACGGCGTCGCAACGGCCACGGCAGCGGCCCTATTGGACATGGAGTGCGAAATTTTCATGGGAAAGGAAGACACCGACCGTCAGGCTCTGAACGTATACAGGATGGAGCTTCTGGGAGCTAAGGTACACGCCGTGACCAGCGGAACCAAGACTTTGAAGGATGCCGTCAACGAAACCATGAAGGAATGGACCAACCGGGTGGAGGATACCCACTACGTCATCGGAAGCGTCATGGGGCCGCATCCCTTCCCCATGATGGTGCGTGATTTCCAGAGCGTCATCAGCAGAGAAGCCAGAGAACAGATTCTGGAATACGAAGGAAAGCTGCCGGCAGCGGTCATCGCCTGCGTGGGCGGCGGAAGCAACGCCATGGGCGCCTTCTACAACTTCATCCCCGACGAAGGCGTAAAGCTCATCGGCTGCGAAGCCGCCGGACACGGCGTGGACACCGATAAAAATGCGGCCACCATTGCCAACGGTTCCCTGGGCGTATTCCACGGAATGAAGTCCTACTTCTGTCAGAACGAATACGGACAGATCGCTCCCGTCTATTCCATTTCCGCAGGGCTGGACTATCCCGGAATTGGACCGGAACACGCTCACCTTCACGACATCGGACGGGCCCAGTACGTTCCCGTCACCGATGACGAGGCCGTGGACGCCTTTGAATACCTGGCGAAAACCGAGGGTATCATCTGCGCTATCGAAAGCGCTCATGCCGTGGCCCACGCCAGAAAGATCGTCGGTTCCATGAGTCCGGAGGACAGCGTCATCATCTGCCTGTCGGGCCGCGGAGATAAGGATGTTGCAGCCATTGCGCGTTACAGAGGGGTGAAGATCTATGAATAAAGTATTTCGGGAAAAAGTATTCAATCCGAAGGCGTTCATCGCCTTCCTGACCGCCGGTGATCCTACGCCGCAGGCTACGGTACAGTTTGTATTGGAGATGGAGAAGGCCGGAGCCGACCTGATCGAAATCGGGATTCCCTTTTCCGATCCTGTAGCGGAAGGCCCCGTCATTCAGGCGGCGGATCTGCGTGCCCTGTCCGGCGGCATGACTACGGACAAGGTGTTCGAGATCGTGGAAGAGATCCGTAAGGTGAGCCAGGTTCCGCTGGTGTTCATGACCTATCTGAATCCGGTGTTCTACTACGGCTACGAAAAGTTCTTCGCCCGCTGTCAGCAGCTTTCCGTCAGCGGCATCATCATCCCCGATGCGCCCTACGAAGAACACTTTGAAATCTCTGAGGTGGCCGACAAGTACGGTGTGGACGTGATCTCCATGTTGGCGCCCACCTCCGAAAACCGGATCAAGACCATCGCCAAAGATGCCCAGGGATTCATCTACCTGGTGTCCTCCATGGGAGTCACCGGCGTTCGCAGCGAGATCAAGACCGATCTGAAATCCATCGTGGCAGCTGCCAGAGAAGTGACCGATACGCCCATCGCCGTTGGCTTCGGCATCTCCACACCGCAGCAGGCCCGGGATATGGCAGCCGTTTCCGACGGAGCCATCGTAGGCAGCGCCATCGTGAGGCTGATCGCACAGTACGGGGAAGGAGCAGCACCCTATATCTACGACTACGTGAAGAGCATGAAAGAAGGCGTGTTAAGAGCATAAGGATAAAACCCGAACGATCTTTGTGGACGTTCGGGTATTCTTTTGGCAAAAATCCGAAAGATATTAAAAAAATGTAGAAAAATGTAAAGAATTTTAAATAATATGCTTGTCAAGAAGAAAAGCATGTGGTATGGTTAGTACAGTTATGATTCTCTGGAGAGTCTCGTAAAGAGCGCCGAAGGTGTACGGCGGGGTAAAAAGCATCCCCGCTTATCTCTCAGGCAAAAGGACAGAGCAGTACGTATACGTATGTATCAAAGCCGCTGGTCCAACTCCAGAAGTCGAAATGATTTCGGCTTCTTTTTCTTTTTTGTTCTTTCGTTTGGAGTCTGGCGATAAGTATAGAAAGGATATCGCAGCTGCGAAAGACGGTCAGATTCCGCCGCGGTCACAACGCCGGAGAGCGGAATACAGGAGGATGGATAAAATGTTGGAAACAATCACGCAATTACTGAAAACAATCGATGATGTGCTCTGGGGCTGGCCCCTGATCATTCTGATTCTGGCCACGGGTATTCTTCTGACCCTGCGCATGGGATTTCTGCAGATCTTTCACCTGCCCAAAGCGCTGAAATACATGGTCCAGAACGAAGAAGGAGGAACAGGTGAGGTCAGCAGCTTCGGAGCTCTGTGCACCGCCATGTCAGCCACCGTGGGAACGGGAAACATCGTCGGCGTCGCCACCGCCATCATGGCCGGCGGCCCGGGAGCCCTGTTCTGGATGTGGATCGCCGCCTTTTTCGGAATGGCGACCAAGTATTCGGAAGGCTTACTGGCCATTAAATATCGAACCATCGACGGTTCCGGCCACGTGCTGGGCGGACCGTTCTACTACATTGAACGCGGTATGGGCAGAGGATGGAAATGGATGGCCGTTCTCTTCGCTATCTTTGGCGCCGGGGCCGGACTGTTAGGCATCGGAACCATCACCCAGGTCAACGGCATCGCGGAAGCCACGAAGAACTTCTTCGATCCCAATTCCCTCCACTTGGTTCACCTGTTCGGAAACGACTATTCCATCGCTACCGTCGTGACGGCCTTCGCGGTGGCACTGATCGCCGGTCTGGTGATTCTGGGCGGAATCAAGCGCATCTCCAGCGTATCGGAAATCATCGTTCCCTTCATGGCCATCACCTACGTGGTGGTAGCGCTGGTGATCCTTTTGACCCACATCGGCCAGCTGCCCGGCGCATTTCGTGAAATCTTCCGCGGGGCCTTCGCGCTGGACGCGGTTGCCGGAGGAGCCATGGGGGCTCTGATCGTAGCCATGCAGAAGGGAATCGCTCGCGGTATCTTCTCCAACGAAGCCGGTC